>JAFLBG010000002.1:170500-194837 GCA_017303975.1 Bacteroidota bacterium | reverse complement strand
GTCCTAAGTTTCTACTAAAAATACTACATAAAGATTCTTGCTAAATCCAACAAAAAACTGTAAATTCAAAGTTCAACCATTAAAAAAACAATTTTATGCAAGTTAAAATTCAATCTATACATTTCGATGCCGATAAAAAATTATTAAATTTTGTAGAAGAGAGAGTAGATAAACTAACTCAATATTACGATGGAATAATTAGCAGCGATGTGGCCCTTAAGCTAGATAAATCAAGTACTTCAGACAATAAAGTGGCAGAAATTCGCATAGGAATTCCGGGTAACGATCTTTTTGCAAAAAAGCAAAGCAAAACATTCGAAGAAGCGGTTGAAAATTGCTTAGACGCCCTTACTACACAAGTTAAAAAACACAAGGAAAAAGTAAAGGGGCTTTAGTCTATCCATCTTAAAACTAATAAGTTAATAAGACCATCCGTGGTCTATAAGGTTTTTATTGTCTATAATCACATAGATAAGCGAACGTTATTAACAAAAAATCCACAATTTATTTTGCAATTCCATAAATCTTTCATAAGTTTGCAGTCCTTTTTGAGGTGGGAAGGAGTGCATTGTTCTTTGAACACCCAATAAAATAAGCCGATGTAGCTCAGTTGGCCAGAGCAGCTGATTTGTAATCAGCTGGTCGGGGGTTCGAATCCCTCCATCGGCTCTTTTTATAAGACTTTTAGGGGCGATACCAGAGTGGCCAAATGGGGCAGACTGTAAATCTGCTGGTTTTACCTTCGGTGGTTCGAATCCATCTCGCCCCACAAAGTGAAGTTGATAAACGTTCTTTGTATAGGATTTAAGCAGTGTTGTTTAAATCAACTGAAAAGCCCTCTATGGGTAAAAAAATTAAGCGGAAGTAGCTCATTTGGTAGAGCATCAGCCTTCCAAGCTGAGGGTGGCCGGTTCGAGCCCGGTCTTCCGCTCCACACCAAATAGCTCTTGTAGCTCAGCGGTAGAGCATCCGCCAGTTGGCGGAGAAGAGGTCTCTCAAGTAGAGAGCAGCAAAGTAAAAAGCTGTTGTAGCTCAGCGGTAGAGCACTTCCTTGGTAAGGAAGAGGTCGTGAGTTCAATCCTCATCAACAGCTCTAAAAAAGTTGTTTGATAGCAATTGAAAAAGTAGATATTAAAAGAGTAACTAATAAAAAATAATAACAAATAACTTAACTAATAATTTAGAAGTATGGCAACTAAAGAAACCTTCAAACGTGACAAACCACATGTAAACATCGGTACTATCGGACACGTAGATCATGGTAAAACAACATTAACTGCAGCTATCACTACAGTTCTTGCTAAACAAGGTCTTGCTGAATTACGTTCATTCGATTCAATCGATAACGCTCCGGAAGAAAAAGAAAGAGGTATTACAATCAATACTTCTCACGTAGAATATCAAACAGCTAACCGTCACTATGCTCACGTTGACTGTCCTGGTCACGCGGATTATGTTAAGAACATGGTTACTGGTGCTGCTCAAATGGATGGTGCTATACTTGTTGTTGCTGCTACTGATGGTCCAATGCCTCAAACTCGCGAGCATATTCTTTTAGCTCGTCAGGTAGGTGTACCTCAAATCGTTGTGTTCATGAACAAAGTGGACATGGTTGACGATCCTGAATTATTAGATTTAGTTGAAATTGAAATCCGCGATTTATTAAAATTCTATAAATTTGATGGAGATAAAATCCCTGTAATCAGAGGTTCTGCTTTAGGTGGATTAAATGGAGATGCTAAATGGGTTGACTCTATCAACGAATTGATGAAAAATGTGGATGAGTTTATTCCAGTACCAGTTCGTCAAGTTGAAAAACCTTTCTTGATGCCTGTTGAAGACGTGTTCTCAATCACAGGTCGTGGTACTGTTGCTACTGGTAAAATCGAAACTGGCGTTATTAACTCTGGTGATGAGGTTGAAATTGTTGGGATGCGTGATACAAGCGTAAAATCAGTTGTAACTGGTGTTGAGATGTTCCGTAAAATTTTGGACAGAGGTGAAGCTGGTGATAACGTTGGTCTTTTGTTAAGAGGTGTTGAGAAAAAAGATATCTGGAGAGGTATGGTTATCGTTAAACCGGGAACTATCACTCCGCATACTGAATTCAAAGCTGAAATCTACGTATTGAAAAAAGAAGAAGGTGGACGTCACACTCCATTCCAAAATAAATATCGTCCTCAGTTCTACTTAAGAACTACAGACGTAACTGGAGAAATTGAGTTGCCAACAGGTCGTGACATGGTTATGCCTGGTGATAACGTTACAATTACAGTAAAATTAATCGTTCCGGTTGCTATGGACAAGGGTTTACGTTTTGCTATCCGCGAAGGTGGTAGAACAGTAGGTGCTGGTCAAGTAACAGAAATTATAAAATAACAAACCAATTGGCGGTAGATGGTTGGCAGCGAAAGCTGCCAACTGAAAACTGCTCACTGCCAATTGAATTACGGGCGTAGTTCAACGGTAGAATAGCGGTCTCCAAAACCGTTGATCTTGGTTCGAATCCAGGCGCCCGTGCTAATAAAAGAATATGAGCAAAATAAAAACATATATAGAGGAAACTTCCAGCGAGTTATTAACCAAGGTTTCTTGGCCTACATGGTCAGAACTACAAGGTAGCGCTGTTGTTGTTTTTATTGCCTCAATTATTATATCATTAGTTGTTTTGGCAATGGATTTAAGCTCTAGCAAATTGATGGAGTTGTATTACGGTATTTTCAAGTAATTTGAACGATGAGCATAGTAGAGAATAATGTAAAAAAATGGTACGTAGTAAGAGCTGTTAGTGGGCAAGAGAAAAAGGTGAAACAGCAAATTGAAACGGAAATTGTCCGTAACAAAATGCAAGATTATGTTTCGCAAGTTTTAATTCCTACTGAAAAAGTATATCAAATACGTAACGGTAAAAAAATTAGCAAGGAAAGAAGTTTTTATCCTGGCTATATTCTTATTGAAGCTCTATTAGCAGGTGAAGTGCCTCATACCATTAAAAATATTGTTGGCGTAATTGGCTTTCTTGGCGATAAAGGAGGCAATCCTGTCCCGTTAAGACAAGCAGAAGTAAACAGAATTTTAGGAAAAGTAGATGAGTTAGCTGTTAGCGATGCTCAAGTAAATATTCCTTTTATTGTAGGTGAAACAGTAAAAGTAGTTGATGGACCATTCAATAGTTTTTCTGGAATCATTGAAGAGATTAATGAGGAAAAGAAAAAATTAAAGGTAATGGTTAAAATTTTTGGTAGAAAAACTCCTTTGGAGTTAAACTACATGCAAGTAGAAAAAGAATAAATCAGTTTTAAGCTCATAAGTTTACAGTTTTTTTAGCTTCCACTAAAACTTTAAACCTGAAACTTTAAACTTTAAACTAAATTTAAAATGGCAAAAGAAATAAGTGCATTAGTTAAATTACAAATAAAAGGCGGAGCGGCTAATCCTGCACCTCCAATCGGTCCGGCTCTTGGTGCTAAAGGTGTTAATATCATGGAGTTCTGTAAGCAATTCAATGCTAGAACCCAAGAAATGGCCGGCAAGGTTGTTCCTGTAATTATTACCGTATATTCTGATAAATCATTCGATTTTATCCTTAAAAAACCTCCTGTTGCAGCGCAGATATTAGAAATTTCTAAAATTAAAGCGGGATCAGCTGAGTCTAACAGAAAAAGAGCAGGCTCTATTACTTGGGATCAAGTAAGAAAGATTGCGGAAGTTAAAATGCCTGATATGAATTGTTTTACCGTTGAATCTGCAATGAGCATGGTTGCTGGTACTGCACGTAGTATGGGTGTTGCTGTAGAAGGACAAAAACCTTTCTAGACAATCAATCTCTAAGTTAATCCGGGTGGAGTTACGCTATAACGTAACGTTTGCACATCCACAAAATAAATATAATGGCAATTTTAACAAAAAAAAGAAAGGCAATTTTAGGAAAATTAGATCCAACTAAATCATACAATTTAGTTGAAGCTGCTAAAATTGTTAAGGATGTTACTTACACAAAGTTTGATGCATCCGTTGATTTAAGCATCCGTTTAGGTGTAGATCCTAAAAAAGGAAATCAAATGGTTCGTGGTACTGTTACATTACCGCACGGAACCGGAAAAAAAGTGAAAATATTAGTTCTATGTACCCCCGATAAAGAAGCCGAAGCAAAAGCTGCAGGTGCCGATTTTGTTGGGTTGGACGAATTTATAGAAAAAATAAAAGGTGGATGGACAGATGTAGATGTAGTTATTTGTACCCCTAGTGTTATGGGTAAAGTAGGTGCTGTTGCAAGAGTGTTGGGTCCACGCGGATTAATGCCTAATCCTAAGACAGGAACTGTTACCATGGATATTGGTAAAGCAGTTACTGATTCTAAAGGTGGTAAAATCGACTTCAAAGTTGATAAGCAAGGATTAATCCATTCTTCAATCGGTAAAGTTTCTTTCGACAACGAAAAACTTTCCGCAAACGCTAATGAGCTGTTACAATCAATACTAAAATTAAAACCCGCTTCCGCAAAGGGAACGTACCTTTTGAGCGTGTACTTATCAAGCACGATGAGTCCAAGCGTTCAAATTGATACTAGAACTTTAGGGTAATTTTTTTAGTAAATAAAATCATTCGTTTACAAACGAATTAAAAAAAGAAAAAATGAGAAAAGAAGACAAAACAAAAGTTATTGACGAGTTAGTTGAACAAATAGCTGGTGCAAATAATTTTTATCTGACAGATATTTCTACCCTAACGGCTCAAAAAACAAGCCTATTAAGAAGAAAATGTTTTGAGAAAAAAATTAGTCTTCATGTAGTTAAAAATACATTGCTTAAAAAAGCAATGGAAAAAACAACTGCTAGAGATTTATCTTCGCTAATTCCTGTTCTTAAAGGTGCTACTTCTATCATGATTTGCGAATCAGGTAGCGAACCTGCTAGACTTATAAAAGAGTTTAGAAAAGACAAAGAAACTAAGCCTGCTGTTAAAGCTGCTTATATTGAGGAAACAGTTTATGTTGGAGATAATCAGCTTGAGTTCTTGGCTAATATTAAATCTAAGAACGAGCTTATTGGAGATATCATCGGATTACTTCAGTCTCCACCTAAAAATGTTATTTCTGCTCTTCAGTCAGGAAAAAACAAATTGGCGGGTATCGTAAAAACATTGTCAGATAAAAAAGAGTAATTCAAAAATTTCAAGTTAAAAAGTTAAACAATTATTAATAATTAAAAATTAAGTAAAATGGCGGATTTAAAAGCTTTTGCAGAACAACTAGTTAACCTATCAGTAAAAGATGTTAACGAATTAGCTAAAATATTAAAAGATGAGTATGGTATCGAACCTGCTGCTGCTGCAGTTGCGGTTGCTGCTGGTGGCGGAGCTGCTGGTGCAGGTGCTACTGCTGAAAAAACTACATTTGATGTAATTTTGAAGAATGCAGGCGCTGCGAAATTAGGCGTTGTTAAGGTGGTTAAAGAATTAACAGGTCTTGGCTTGAAAGAAGCTAAAGATTTAGTTGATGGTGCACCAAAACCAGTTAAAGAAGGTGTTTCTAAAGAAGAGGCAGAAACTATCAAAGCTCAACTTACAGAAGCTGGAGCTGAAGTTGAAGTTAAATAACTCAGTTAAACCCTTTTAATAGGGCAATGGTCATGCTGTAAAACAGCTTGGCCTTTGCCCATTTATGGTTTCTAAGTTTTGATATTTTTTTAGGGTGTAAAATATCAGTATAAAATAGAAACCGCACTTGACCCAAAAAAATTAGCAGCTGTATGGCTGTTTAAACATAACATAATATTCGTAATATGGCTTTAGCACAAAATAAAAAATCACAACGAATAAGCTTCGCATCGGCTAAAACTCCTATTAATTATCCCGATTTTCTTGATATTCAATTAAAATCTTTTCAAGATTTTTTTCAATTGGAAACTTCTAGCGAAAACAAGAAGAACGAAGGATTGTTTAAGGTGTTTTCTGAAAACTTTCCGATTAGCGATGCTCGTAATAATTTCGTTTTAGAATTTTTGGATTATTTTATTGATCCTCCAACATATAGTATTGATGAGTGTGTAGAACGTGGCGTAACATACAGTGTTGCATTAAAAGCTAAACTAAAATTATATTGTACCGACCCTGAACACGAAGATTTCGAAACAATTGTACAAGATGTGTTTCTTGGTCCAATTCCCTATATGACTCCGAAAGGGTCTTTCATTATAAATGGAGCTGAAAGAGCTGTTGTATCTCAATTACACCGTTCACCTGGTGTGTTTTTTGGTCAAAGCCGTCACGCAAATGGAACAAAACTTTACTCTGCAAGAGTAATACCTTTTAAAGGTTCTTGGATTGAGTTTGCTACTGACATCAACAATGTGATGTACGCTTACATTGACCGTAAAAAGAAACTTCCGGTAACTACACTTTTAAGAGCAATCGGGTTTGAAAGCGATAAACAAATTCTTGAAATATTTGGATTAGCAGAAGAATTAAAAGTTTCTAAACCATCTTTAAAAGCTGCTGTTGGTAAGAAATTAGCTGCCAGGGTTCTTAAAACTTGGGTAGAAGATTTTGTGGATGAAGATACCGGTGAGGTTGTTTCTATTGAGAGAAATGAAGTTTTGATAGATCGTGAAACCATCATCGAAGAGCAACACATCGATTTAATTATTGAGGCAAATGTTAAGGCTGTTATCATTCACAGAGATGATGTAAATTCTGCTGAGTACACCATCATCTATAATACATTACAAAAAGATACCTCAAACTCTGCAAAAGAAGCTGTTGAGCATATTTACCGCCAACTTAGAAATGCAGAACCACCGGACGAAGAAACGGCAAGAGGAATTATTGATAAATTATTTTTCTCAGATAAGCGTTATGATTTAGGTGAAGTTGGTCGTTATAGAATTAATAAAAAACTAGCATTATCAACTCCTCCGGACACAAAAGTCCTTACAAAGTTGGATATTATTGCTATTATAAAATATCTAATATCTCTTATCAACTCAAAAGCTGATATTGATGATATTGACCACTTAAGCAACAGACGTGTTAGAACAGTTGGAGAGCAATTGTACTCTCAATTTGGTGTTGGTTTGGCTCGTATGGCTAGAACAATTCGTGAGCGTATGAATGTACGTGATAATGAAGTGTTCACACCTAGAGACTTGATTAATGCAAGAACGCTTTCGTCTGTTATTAATTCGTTTTTTGGAACAAATCAGCTTTCTCAATTTATGGATCAAACCAATCCATTGGCTGAGATTACGCACAAAAGAAGGCTTTCTGCCCTTGGTCCAGGTGGTTTATCAAGAGAAAGAGCCGGATTTGAGGTGCGTGACGTTCACTACACGCACTACGGAAGATTGTGTACTATTGAAACACCGGAAGGTCCAAACATCGGTTTGATTTCTTCTCTGTGTGTTTATGCACAAATCAATAAACTTGGATTTATTGAAACTCCTTACAGAACAGTATCTAAAGGGAAAGTAGATGTAAATAAACCGGTAATTTATTTATCGGCAGAAGAAGAAGATCAAAAAATTATTGCGCAAGCAAATGCAAAATTTTCTGATAAAGGAGAGTTTGAAGAAGCTAAAGTAAAAGCTAGATTTGAAGGCGACTTCCCTGTTGTAGAGCCTGAAAAGGTAGATTTGATGGACGTTGCTCCTAATCAAATTGCTTCTATTGCGGCATCGTTAATTCCTTTCTTAGAGCATGATGATGCGAACAGAGCCTTGATGGGTTCTAACATGCAACGTCAAGCAGTTCCTTTATTGCAGCCGCAAGCTCCAATTGTTGGTACTGGCTTAGAAGGACTAATCGCAAAAGATTCTAGAGTTTTAGTTAGTGCCGAAGGTGAGGGTGTTGTTGAGTTTGTAGATGCTACTGAAATTAAAATTCGTTACAATAAAACAGATGATGAGCGCTTAGTGAGTTTTGATGACGATGTTAAGACATATAAACTTTTAAAATTTAGAAAAACAAATCAGAATACTTGTGTTAATCTTCGTCCAATTGTAAGAAAAGGCGACAAGGTTTTCAAAGGTCAAATTTTGTGCGAAGGTTATGCTACTCAAAATGGAGAACTTGCATTGGGTCGTAACTTAAAAGTTGCGTTCATGCCTTGGAAAGGGTATAACTTTGAGGATGCTATCGTAATTTCTGAAAAAGTAGTTAGAGAAGATATTTTTACTTCACTACACATTGAAGAATATACGCTAGAGGTTCGAGACACAAAACGTGGTCTAGAAGAACTTACTGCAGATATTCCAAATGTGAGCGAAGAAGCTACGAAAGATTTGGATGAGAATGGTATAATTAGAATTGGTGCTGAAATTAAAGAAGGCGATATCCTGATTGGTAAAATTACACCAAAGGGAGAAACGGACCCTACACCGGAAGAAAAACTATTACGTGCAATTTTTGGTGATAAAGCAGGAGATGTAAAAGATGCTTCATTAAAAGTGTCTCCTTCTGTAAGAGGTGTTGTTATTGATAAAAGATTGTATTCAAGAGCAATAAAAGACAAAAAAGCTAAACTTGAAGAGAAAACAATTCTTGAGAAATTAGATAAAGATTATAACCAAGAGTTTGCATTATTAAGCGATAGATTAATTGATAAATTAATGACATTGCTTAACGGTAAAACCTCTGCAGGTGTTACTAACTATCTTAAAGAAGAGGTTGTTTCAAAAGGAACCAAGTTTACTGCTAAAGTTCTTGAGAAATTGAATTTCTCTGATGTTAATCAAAACAACTGGACATCAGATGCATCTACCAATGAAAAAGTAAAAGCTTTATTGCACAACTACTCTATTAAATACAACGATTTAGTGAGTGTTCATAAGCGCAAGAAGCTGAACATAATGATTGGAGATGAATTGCCAAATGGAATTATTCAACTCGCTAAAGTTTACATTGCTAAAAAACGTAAACTAAAAGTGGGAGATAAAATGGCCGGACGTCATGGTAACAAAGGTATTGTGGCTCGTATTGTAAGAGCAGAAGACATGCCTTTCTTAGAAGACGGAACTCCGGTGGATATCGTATTAAATCCGCTTGGTGTACCTTCTCGTATGAACTTAGGTCAAATCTATGAAACAGTATTGGCTTGGGCAGGAGAAAAATTAGGATTGAAATTTGGAACACCAATATTTGATGGTGCTACCATAGATCAAATTAATGAGTATACTGATAAAGCTGGATTGCCACGTTTCGGAAGAACGTATTTGTATGATGGAGGAACAGGACAGCGTTTCGATCAGCCTGCAACAGTAGGTATTATTTACATGCTTAAGTTAGGTCACATGGTGGATGATAAAATGCATGCACGTTCTATCGGACCATATTCACTTATTACACAACAACCATTGGGTGGTAAAGCTCAGTTCGGTGGTCAGCGTTTTGGTGAGATGGAGGTATGGGCATTGGAAGCATTTGGAGCAGCAAACATTCTTCAAGAAATGCTAACAATTAAATCGGATGATGTGGTTGGTAGAGCAAAAGCGTACGAAGCAATTGTTAAAGGAGAAAATATGCCACTACCGGGAACTCCGGAATCATTCAATGTATTGTTGCATGAGTTGAGAGGCTTGGCCCTTAACATTACTATGGACTAATTTTTTAATTAACGAACTTAAAACCATAATATATGGCTCTTAGAAGAGACAATAAAGTAAGAAGTAATTTTACCAAAATTACCATCAGTCTTGCTTCGCCTGAAATGATTTTAGAGCGTTCAAGCGGAGAAGTATTGAAACCGGAAACGATTAACTATCGTACTTACAAACCTGAGCGTGATGGATTATTCTGCGAAAGAATATTTGGTCCGGTAAAGGATTGGGAGTGTCATTGCGGTAAGTACAAAAGAATTCGTTACAAGGGAATTGTGTGTGATCGTTGTGGTGTAGAAGTAACTGAAAAGAAAGTACGTAGAGAGCGTATGGGGCACATTAGTCTTGTGGTTCCTGTTGCACATATTTGGTATTTCAAATCATTGCCTAATAAAATCGGTTATTTGCTAGGCTTGCCTACCAAAAAACTAGATATGATTGTTTATTACGAGCGTTTCGTAGTAATTCAGCCTGGAGTTAAAGCAGAAGATGGTGTTAAAAAATTAGACTTCTTAACAGAAGAAGAATATTTAACAATTCTTGAAGCACTTCCAAAAGACAATCAACACTTAGAGGACACAGATCCGAATAAGTTTATTGCTAAAATGGGAGCAGAAGCATTAAATGATTTGCTTTCTAGAACCAAGTTAGACGAGCTTTCTTACGATTTAAGACACAAAGCAAGTACTGAAACTTCTCAACAACGTAAAAACGAAGCATTAAAGCGTTTACAAGTTGTAGAGGCTTTCCGTAATGCAAATAAAAATATCGAAAATCGTCCAGAATGGATGATTATTAAGGTTGTTCCTGTTATTCCACCAGAGTTAAGACCGTTGGTGCCATTGGATGGAGGTCGTTTTGCAACTTCCGACTTGAACGATTTGTATAGACGAGTTATTATTAGAAACAACCGTTTAAAGCGACTAATCGAGATTAAAGCTCCTGAGGTAATTTTACGTAACGAAAAACGTATGCTTCAAGAGTCTGTTGATTCATTATTTGATAACTCAAGAAAATCAAATGCTGTAAAAACAGAATCAAACAGAGCACTTAAATCTCTTTCTGATAGCTTAAAAGGTAAGCAAGGTCGTTTCCGTCAAAACTTATTAGGTAAACGTGTTGATTATTCTGCACGTTCGGTAATTGTTGTTGGTCCTGAAATGAAATTGCACGAATGCGGTTTGCCAAAAGATATGGCAGCAGAGCTATTCAAGCCATTTATTATTAGAAAATTAATTGAAAGAGGAATTGTAAAAACAGTTAAGTCAGCTAAAAAAATAGTTGATAGAAAAGAACCTGTTGTTTGGGATATTTTGGAGAATGTATTAAAAGGGCATCCTGTTCTTTTGAATCGTGCTCCTACACTACATAGATTAGGTATTCAAGCGTTCCAACCAAAATTAATTGAAGGAAAAGCGATTCAATTGCATCCTTTAGTTTGTACGGCTTTCAACGCTGACTTTGATGGGGATCAAATGGCTGTGCACGTTCCACTAGGAAACGCAGCGGTTTTAGAAGCACAAATGTTAATGTTGGCGGCTCATAATATCTTAAACCCTTCAAACGGTGCTCCGGTTACAGTACCTTCTCAGGACATGGTTCTTGGGTTGTACTACATGACAAAGGGTAGAAGAAGTGAAAAAGGACATGTTGTTAAAGGAGAAGGTAGAACATTCTATTCTCCGGAAGAGGTTATAATTTCTTATAACGAAGGACAAGTTGATCAACATGCATTTGTTAAGGTACGTTTAGATAACGTAAAAGAAGGCGATAAGCTTGTTACTAAAGTTATTGAAACTACTGTTGGTAGAGTGTTAATCAACCAAGTGGTTCCAAAGCAAGTAGGATATATCAACGAACTTTTAACTAAGAAATCGTTGCGTGAAATTATCAGTGATATCATGAAAGATACTGATATGCCTACTACTGCTAAGTTTTTGGATGATATAAAAACATTAGGATTCAATGCAGCATTTAAAGGTGGATTGTCGTTTAACTTAGGAGATGTTATTGTTCCTGAAGAAAAGCAAAAATATATCAATGATGCTTACGCAGAAGTAGAAGAGGTTTTGAATAACTATAACATGGGATTCATTACAAACAACGAGCGTTACAATCAGGTTATTGATATTTGGACACATACCAATGCACGTTTAACTAAAAAAGTATTAGATCAACTTTCTAGCGATCAACAAGGATTTAACTCTGTTTACATGATGTTGGATTCTGGAGCTAGAGGTTCTAAGGAGCAGATTAAACAGTTGGGTGGTATGCGTGGTTTGATGGCTAAACCATCAAAAGGCGGTTCCGGAGGAGGAGAAATTATCGAGAATCCGGTTATTTCTAACTTTAAAGAAGGACTTTCGATTCTTGAGTATTTCATTTCAACCCACGGTGCTCGTAAAGGATTGGCGGATACTGCTTTGAAAACTGCAGATGCTGGTTACTTAACAAGAAGATTGGTTGATGTGGCGCAAGATGTTATCATTACAGGCGAAGATTGTGGTACATTAAGAGGTTTGATGGCAGTTGCGTTAAAGAAAAACGAAGAGGTTGTAGAATCTTTATACGATAGAATTTTAGGTAGAACTACTGTTCATGATATATTCAATCCTCATACAGGAGAGTTAATTGCAGCTTCAGGAGTTGAGTTGGTAGAAGAAATTGCCGCTCAGGTAGAAAAAGCAAATATCGAAACAGTAGAAATTAGATCGGTATTGACTTGTGAGATGAAATCTGGCGTTTGTACAAAATGCTACGGACGTAATTTAGCGAATAACCGAGTAGTACAACGAGGTGAAGCAGTTGGTGTTATCGCAGCTCAATCTATTGGAGAGCCTGGTACACAGCTTACACTACGTACATTCCACGTGGGTGGTACAGCATCTAACATTGCTGCATCATCTAAAATTGAAGCTAAGTACGATGGTACTGTTGAGATTGATGAATTAAGAACAGTGGAGCGTAAAGGTCCAGATGGTCAAAAAGAAAATATTGTAATAGGACGTTCTGCAGAAATGCGTATCGTTGATTCTAATACAGGTATTGTTCTTACAACATCAAATATTCCTTACGGGTCTATCGTGTTTGTAAAAGCAACTCAAAAAGTTAAAAAAGGTGATTTGATTTGTAACTGGGATCCATACAATGCACTTATCATATCTGAGATTACAGGTAAAATTGAGTACGAGAACATTGAGGAAGGCATTACCTTTAGAGAAGAAGTGGATGAGCAAACAGGATTTAAGGAAAAAGTAATTATAGACAGTAGAGATAAAACGAAGAATCCTGCGATTAAGGTTGTTGTAAAAGATGAGGTAATCAAAACATACAACATTCCGGTAGGCGCTCACGTTGTGATTAATGATGGTGCTAAAGTTGACGGAGGTCAAACGTTAGTAAAAATCCCTAGAGCTGTAGGAAAATCAGGCGATATCACTGGAGGTTTACCGCGTGTAACCGAGTTGTTTGAGGCTCGGAATCCTTCTAACCCTGCTGTTGTTTCTGAAATTGATGGTATTGTTTCTTTTGGTAAGATAAAAAGAGGTAACAGAGAAGTTCTTGTGGAATCAAAAACAGGAGAGCAAAAACGTTATTTGGTGCCGCTTTCAAAACATATCTTAGTTCAAGAAAACGACTTTATAAAAGCCGGAGAACAATTATCAGAAGGTTCTATTACGCCATCTGATATACTTGCCATCAAAGGACCTACTGCGGTGCAAGAGTATCTAGTAAATGAAATCCAAGAGGTGTATCGTTTGCAAGGTGTGAAAATTAACGATAAACACTTTGAGGTAATTGTACGCCAAATGATGCGTAAAGTGGAAATTGAAGATGCCGGAGATACTATCTTCCTAGAAAGACAGATTGTAAACAAAGCTGATTTCATGGATGAGAATGATAAATTATTCGGTAAGAAAGTAGTACTTGATCCAGGCGATTCTACAAGCGTTAAAGCGGGTCAAATTATAAGCGCAAGAAAATTAAGAGACGAAAACTCTGTGTTGAAACGCAAAGATTTGAAGCCAATTGAAGCTAGAGACGTTGTTCCTGCTACATCTACATCCATCTTGCAAGGTATTACAAGAGCATCGTTACAAACTAACAGCTTTATTTCTGCGGCATCGTTCCAAGAAACAACCAAAGTGTTAAATGAAGCTGCTGTAGGTGGTAAAGTAGATGACTTGAGCGGATTAAAAGAAAACGTTATTGTTGGACATTTAATTCCTGCAGGTACCGGATTGAGAGATTACGAAAAAATAATCGTAGGTTCTCAAGAGGAGTACGATAGATTAATGGCTTCTAAGCGCGAAGCTGTTGAAGAACAAGCTCAAGTGGAGGAGTAAAATATACATGTTGAATTATAAATTTCTAATAGAAAAGGGTAGCTGTTATGGCTGCCCTTTTTTATAACATTAAAATTACAAATATGAACCAAGATCAAAATGGCAACCCGGCAAACGGACAGCTAAACATTGAATTAAGCGAAGAAATTGCAGATGGAATATACTCAAATCTAGCTGTAATAACGCATTCAAATTCGGAGTTTGTAGTCGATTTTATAAGGGTAATGCCGGGAGTGCCTAAAGCAAAAGTAAAATCAAGAATTGTACTCACTCCACAACATGCCAAAAGATTAATGAAGGCATTAAAGGATAATCTTACTAAATACGAGTCGGTGCATGGACAAATAGTAGATAACGAGCTGCCTCCTAATATTATTCCGATGAACTTTGGAGGGCCTACAGCGCAAGCTTAATTACACCTCCCCACCCTCCTAAAGGAGGGAAAGCTTATAATTCCCCTCCTATGAGGGATTAGGGGTGTGTTGTTTTTTTATAGAAAAAAAACCATTTATCCTACAGAAACTACCATTCAAAGAATAATCTAAATTTTATATGGATTATCGTTTATTTTAGCTTCAAATTATTAAAATAAAATTAATCAATAATCGTTCTGTTTTTTAAGATAGATTTCTTAATATTGCGAACTTAAAAATTGTAAACAAAAACTAAATTAAAATAAACACTATGAGCAAAGGAAAAAACTCATCCGGAACAATGCAATCACTGTTTGCATCACTAGCAATTGTTGTTGCGTTACTAATTGGCGTACTGGTTTATGTATTCGTGCTTGGCGCAGCTTCTAATTTTGACGCAGAGGGTCATCCAAAACCAGGAAACTATATGGGAATGATGCATGCCGGAGGCTTTATTGTTCCTCTACTAATTGGAATATTCCTTACTGTTGTTATTTTTTCTATCGAACGTTTTATCACCATTGGTAAAGCAAAAGGAAAAGGGGCTATAGATGTTTTTGTAAGAAATATCAAAAGCAATTTAGCAAGCAATAATTTAGATGCAGCAATTGCAGCGTGCGATAAGCAACAAGGTTCTCTGGCTAACGTAGTTCGCGCAGGTGTTGAAAAAATAAAATCTATTCAAGGGGATTCTTCAATGGATAAAGAAAGCAAAGTAGCGGCTGTACAAAAGGAAATAGAAGAAGCTACCGCACTAGAGTTGCCAATGCTTTCAAAAAATTTAGTTATTATTTCTACGTGTGCTACTATTGCAACATTATGGGGACTAATCGGAACGGTACTTGGGATGATTCGTTCATTTGCCGCGATGTCTCAAGCGGGAGCGCCTGATACTGCTGCATTAGCAACAGGTATTTCCGAAGCGCTTATTAATACAGCATTAGGCATTTTAGGTTCTGTTATTGGAATTATTATGTACAACTATTTTACAAATAAAATAGACACATTTACATACAGCATGGATGAAGCAGGATTTAGCATTGTGCAAACTGTAAGTGCTTCTAAGAATTAAAAGCCCCCAAACCCTCCCACTAAAATGGGAAGGATGCGAAACAAAAAATAGAACTGAACTAAAAATTTACAAAGCATGCCTAAAATAAAAATGCCTTCAGGAAGCCCTTCATTGGACATGACTCCAATGGTTGATTTGGCTTTCTTGTTGGTTACATTCTTTATGTTAACGGCAACTAGTAGAGTGAGTGAACCGGTAGTAGTTGATACTCCATCCTCTATTTCTGATAAAATTTTACCTAACAATGTTTTACTAGTTACAGTTGATGCATTTGGTAAAGCATACTATACTATAAACGATCCGGAGGTTAGAATTAAAACTTTGGAAAAAATGGGTCAACAGTATAAAGTGAATTTTACCAACGAAGAGAAAAAGGATTTTGGTAGAATGACTAGTTTGGGAGTTCCTATTCAAAAGTTGAAAGAGTACATCAACATGAGTGAGAGTGATAAAGCAAAGTTTAAATCGCCAGGAATTCCTTTAGATTCATTAAACAATCAATTAGGAGATTGGATAACATTTGGAAGAATTGAAGCCGCCAAAAAAGCAAAATCAGAAAAGGATAGAGCTGAAAAAAACGGAAGAGAATTTAAATACGAACCCTTGCGTTTTGCTATAAAAGCGGATGGGAAATCTAATTATATTGCTGTTAAAGATGTAATAAAAACGTTTACCGATAAAGAAATTTATCGTTTTAATTTAATAACCAATTTAGAAGAAGCAGCTGAATAAAGTTTAAAGTAGAAAGTTAAAAGTCTAAAGTTGAGTATGTCAATTTTGAACTTTCAAACTTTCAAACTTTCAAACCTTAAACTAAAAATATGGCAGAAGTAAACACAGGTGATAGTGGCGGAGACCACGGAAAGAAAGGCAAAAAAAGAGCCAAGAAGTCGTCAACACGTATTGACATGACTCCTATGGTGGATTTGGCTTTCTTGTTGCTTACGTTCTTTATTTTAACATCTACTTTCAGTAAGCCAAAAACAATGGAAATTAATTTTCCGGCCGAACCGAAGGATGAGAGCGAAAGACAAAAGGTAAACAATGCACTTACATTTATACTTACCAAAGAAAGTAAAGCATTTTACTATTACGGAGAATTTATATCAAAAGACAACAAAGACGGCAAACCTGCTACGCAAATTATAAAAACAGATTTTTCTAAAGACGGGATTCACAAATTATTGTTAGAGTACAACAAAAAAACACGAGATGAAATTGCAAAGTTGGAAGATCAATACAAGAAAAAACAAATTGCAGATACTACTTACAAAAGACTTGCCATTAAAGCAAAAGGAGATAAAGCAGCATTAACCGTTCTAATTAAAGCAGATGACAAGGCTATTTATAAGAATGTAATTGATTTAATAGATGAACTGAATATTTGCTTAGTAGGTAAATATGCAGTAGTAGATATGATGCCTGCTGAATTAGAATTGTTGCAGGCTGCAGCTAATTAAAAGAATCGAATATTGTGTCACACTGAGCTTGTTGAAGTGTGTTAAAAAATAAATTTTGTTATAAATAATTATAACATGTCAGAAAAAAAAGAATTATTTAACGAGTGGACCAACGTTGTTTCCTCAACCAGAAACGAATTAGTTTTTGAAGGAAGAAACAAAAGCTATGGTGCATTTGTAATTAGAAGAGAATATAATAAAACAGCTAGTTTTGCTGTTTTAGTTACGTCTCTTGCTTTTGTATTGTTGGTTGCGGCCCCAAAAATTATTCAATGGATTGGGTCTCAACAAGAGGAGGAAATTATAACTCCTGTTGATTTAACTACTAGTGATTTAGAAGCTCCGCCACCGGTAGATGAAACAGAACCACCACCACCACCACCGCCACCACCACCAGTAATGGAAACGGTTAAGTTTACACCACCTGTTGTTGTTGATGAGGAAGTGCCGGAAGAAGAATTGCCACCACCACAAGAAACAGAAACTCAAATTAGTACGGTAACACAAGAAGGTACCGGAGGAGATGAGATTATAATTCCTGAGGAAGGCGATGGAGTTGTAGAAGCTGTAGCGGAAGAAGTGTTTACCATTGTGGAGGAAATGCCTTCATTCCCGGGTGGAGAGGCTGAAATGCAGAAGTTTATTCAAAAAAATGTTTCTTACCCTCAAATGGAAAAAGAAGCAGGTATTCAAGGTACCGTATATGTTTCGTTTGTTGTTGAGAAAGACGGACAAATTACCGATGCTAAGATATTAAGAGGTGTTTCGGGAGGTAAAGGTTGTGATAATGAAGCATTACGTGTAATTAAGGCAATGCCGGGATGGAAAGCAGGTAAACAAAACGGGAGGTCAGTACGTGTACAGTTTAATGTGCCAATTCGATTTACATTAAGATAAATTGTTTAAAATTTGAATGAGTGCTGAATGTTACAGAAACATCAGCACTCATTTTTTTACCCCCTTTTTTCGTAATTAAAGACTAGTTAGAATAGCATTCTATCTACACAATTCTTACTTTTGCAACGCATATGATGCTGAAGGGTAAAACAACACAAATTGTCAATTTGATTCTAGCCTTGCTAAGTGCGGTAGTTTTTTTAGTGTTAGGTATTTTGTTTGCTTTTACTAATGTATTTCAAGATTTGTGGATAAAAGAATACAGATTGTTTTTTGGAATTATTATTTTAACATACTGCATTTTAAAGTTTTATAGGTTTTATCTAAAAGTAAAAGAATACCAAGAAGAATATGTGGAGATTAATTAGTTGTCTTTTTACACTTAGTTTAATTTTATCCGCAGCTTGTAACAGAGGTGTTACTGGCAATGAACCTACAGATACTCCCACCAGTGGCAGTGTTACTGTGTGTGTAGATGAATCATATAAGTTATTGTTTGACACTCAGGAATACACCTTTGAGTCGTTTTATGAAAACGCAAATGTGAAAATTATTTATACCGATGAAAAAACATCCATGCAAAATATGATAAACGATTCTTGCAAGGTAGTTGTAATAAACAGAGCACTTACTGCGGAAGAGAAAAAATATTTTGAGCAACATAATTTATTCCCCACACAAACAAAAATTGCGGAAGATGCTGTTGCGTTGGTTGTAAATAAAGAAAACTACGACAGTACACTTACTGTCGAACAATTTAAAAATATTTTGTTGGGAGTTGACTCAACATGGAAACAAATAAACGCAGCTTCAACCAATGACAAGATTAACGTTGTGTTTGACAATCCCAATTCTGCGAATTACAGGTACATGAAAGATTCTTTATTGCAAGGAAAAGAGTTTAGCAAAAATGTATTTGCTGTAAAATCTAATCCCGAGGTAATTGACTACGTTGCGCAACATAAAAATAGTATTGGAGTGCTAAGTGTTAATTGGATTAGCGACAAAGATGATTCTATTTCGCGAAGCTTTTTAAAAACAATACGTGTAATGGGAGTGAGAAAATTTGAGGATACAAAGGCGTACAAGCCATATCAAGCGTATATTGCAACAAAAGACTATCCTTTTTGCAGAAGCGTGTATATGATTAATCGGCAAACGCGTGCAGGACTTGGCACAGGTTTTGTATCATTTGTAGCAGGGAACAAAGGGCAAATGATGATTTTGAAAATGGGATTGATTCCGGCCGTTGCTCCGGTTAGAATGGTAGAGATTAATACAAATTAGTTTTACAAATAGTGTGTTTTAGAATTTAGATAGTAGAATTTAGAATTTTTTGCGTTATGAGAAAAATAATTTTAAGTGCATTGCTTATTACAAGCACATTGATGTCGGCACAAACACTACAAGATGCCATTAAACAAAGCAACAATGAGCAGTTTGAAACTGCCGAAAAAACGTTCACAACTCTTATACAAGCAACGCCCAACAATGGCGAATACTTTTTCCATTTTGGCGAATGCTACTTTAAGCAAGAAAATTTGGTAGCTGCCGAAAGTATGTATAAAAAGGGGATTGCCGTGAATGCCACTAATCCATTGTGTTATGTGGGCTTGGGTAAAGTGCAATGGTATGCCAAAAATGAAACAGAGGCTAAAGCAAATTTTTTTAAGGCACAAACATTGGCACAAAATAAAAGTGCTGTTGTAAATATGCGAGTTGCTGAAACCTACATAAATGCCGAAAATAAAAATTTGGTAGAGGCTATGAATTTATTGGCTCAGGCGCAGAAAATGGATAATAAAAATGCGGAAGTGTATTTGCTAATTGGGGATGCTTATTTGGAGCAAAATAACGGAACAGAAGCAATAAAAAATTACGATAAAGCAAAAGAGTTTGATAAAACCTCTGCTAAGGCTTTGTTGCGAATGGGGCAATTGTATAGCCGTGCAAAAAATTACAATTTAGCATTAGATTATTATAAACAAGCAACAGATTTAGAACCCTTGTATGCACCTGCTTACAGAGAAAAAGCGGAATTGTATTTTAGAGCAGGTAAGTATGACGATGCGGTAGCGCAGTACAAGGAGTTTTTAAAATTAAATAACAACATCAGCGCTCAGATACGTTACACAGGTTTTTTGTATCAAGCAAAAAAATATAAAGAGTCTATAGCGCAAGGTGTAGAGGTGTTGTCGAAGGATTCATCTAATATTTATTTGTATCGTTATTTAGGGTTTTCGTATTTTGAGAATGGAGATTATCCAAATGGATTGGCCAGAATGGAAAACTTTTTCAAGAAGGCAACCCCCGAAACTCGCATCATTCAACAGGATTATGAGTATTATGGAAAGTTGTTGGCAAAAACCGGAAAAGATTCATTGGGTGTAATAGCGCTGTTAAAGGCTGCTGAATTGGATACTACCAAAAAAGATATTTACGGAGACTTAGCAGCAGCTTATTTAAAAATGAAAAAGTATCCCGAAGCAATTTCGGCATATAACAAAAAAATTGCAGCATCGCCCAAACCTACTGCCAACGATAATTTCGGGTTGGGTCGCGCCTATTATTATAGTAAAGAGTATGTAAATGCCGATTCTGCATTTGCTCGTATAACTCGCACTAATCCAGAGTATCCTTTAGGATATTTATGGAGAGCACGTGCAAATACACAATTAGATGCCAACAATGAAAAATGGCTCGCCAAGCCACATTACGAAACATTTATAATAAAAGTGAAGCCAGAAGAAACGGAAAAGAGCAAAAAGGATTTAACTGAAGCATATACTTATATGGCGGCTTATTATGCAAAACAAAAAGATTTGCCGAATACAAAAGCCCAATTCCAAAAAGTATTGGAGTTAGATCCCAATAACGCGCAGGCTAAAAAATTTATGAGTAGCCCCGAAGCCAAATAACACACGTATTTAAAGAGTAACATGCAGGAAAGATACATCAACAGAGAGCTTTATTTTAACGAACAAGTTTATACTACCGCAAACTTTGTTGTGCCTTATGTGCAAAGTGTTATGCAAATTACAAGCAGTACAAGAGTTTTGGAGGTTGGTTGTGGCGAAGGTGGAAATTTGAAGCCCTTTTTAGACATGGGATGTTTATGTGTAGGAATTGATTTATCTGAAACAAAAATCGAGAACGGAAAAAAATACTTTGCAAGTCATAAAAACAATGTCAATTTAAAAATGATTTGTGAAGATATATACAAAGTAACTCCGGCTGATACAGAGAAATACGATTTGATAATTATGCGTGACACCATAGAGCATATTCCTAATCAGGATTATTTTATGGATTACCTGAAAAAATTTATTGCTCCAGGAGGAAAAATATTTATTGCCTATCCTCCTTGGCAAATGCCATTTGGCGGACATCAGCAAGTTTGCACTAGCAAATTATTGAAAGTGCTTCCGTATGTTCATTTGTTGCCAAAATTTATACATGTAGCTATACTAAAAGCTTTTGGAGAAAGTGAAGAAACAATTCAGTCACTTATGGAAGTTCGAGAAACGGGCATTTCGATGGAGTCGTTAAAGAAGATATTTACGAAGAGAGGCTATAAAATTGATAAAGAAGATTTTTATTTTATCAATCCTAATTACGAAATTAAATTTAAGTTGAAAACAAAAACAGTATTGCCTATTTTTAATATCCCCTATATAAGAAACTTCTATACTACTTGTTATTACTGTGTTTTGTCTGTGTCGGGCATTTAAAAAAATAGGATTATTATAACTATATTTAAAACAAAAAATAAATACGTATGAGCAAAATTAAAGTAGCAAATCCCGTTGTAGAGCTTGACGGTGATGAAATGACAAGAATTATATGGAAAGACATTAAAGACAAATTGATTCTTCCGTATTTAGATTTAGACATTAAATATTACGACCTTGGTATTGAATACCGCGATAAGACGAACGATCAGGTTACTATTGATTCGGCTGAGGCTATAAAGAAATACAACGTGGGTATTAAATGTGCTACTATTACTCCTGATGAAGCACGTGTAAAAGAGTTTAATTTAAAACAAATGTGGAAGTCGCCAAATGGCACTATCCGTAATATATTGGACGGAACTGTTTTTCGTGAGCCTATTGTTTGTAAAAACGTTCCTCGTTTAGTTCCTAATTGGACAGCTCCAATTTGTATCGGTCGTCATGCATTTGGCGATCAGTACAGAGCTACCGATTTTTTAACAAAAGGGAAAGGGAAACTAACTGTAACATTTGCTCCGGAAGATGGCAGCACACCTCAATCATACGAAGTGTATAATTTTAAAGGCGATGGAGTAGCATTGACAATGTACAATACAGACGAGTCTATCAGAGGATTTGCGTATTCATGCTTTAATACTGCATTGCAAAAAGGGTGGCCACTTTATTTATCTACAAAAAACACAATTCTGAAAAAGTACGATGGTCGTTTTAAAGATATTTTCGAAGAGATTTATCAAAAAGAATTTAAGGCAAAATTTGAAGCAAAAGGAATTGTGTACGAGCACCGATTAATCGATGATATGGTGGCATCTGCATTGAAGTGGAATGGAAATTTTGTGTGGGCTTGTAAAAATTACGATGGCGATGTGCAAAGCGATACCGTAGCGCAAGGCTTTGGTTCATTAGGATTAATGACCTCTACACTTGTTACTCCGGACGGGAAAACTATAGAAGCGGAAGCAGCACATGGCACAGTAACACGCCATTACAGAGAATACCAAAAAGGAAATCCTACTTCAACAAATCCAATTGCATCTATATTTGCTTGGACAAGAGGTTTGGAGTTTAGAGGTACATTGGACGGAAACAAAGAACTAGTAAACTTCTGTAAAGCACTAGAAAAAGTTTGTGTAGATACTGTTGAGTCAGGCAAGATGACTAAAGATTTGGCCGTTTGTATTTACGGTAATAAAGTTACACATGGCGAGCATTACCTATATACAGATGAATTCTTAAATGCACTAGATACTAATTTGAAAAAGCAGTTAGCGTCAAAGGTGATGGCATAATTCATTAGAGTATTCTAACACATAACAAAAGAGCCACGCAATTGCGTGGCTCTTTTGTTATGTGTGTTTTTTGTTGGGACATGTTTCTGTCAGTTCGAGCGGAGTCGAGAACTTACCTGCACCCCCTCCAAGTTGTCGACTCCGCTCGAACTGACACTCCGTGTTTTTATTTCCTACTCGCCTTAAATAGAATATCTTTCTCTTCTGCAGTAAGGCTTTCGTAGCCTGATTTAGAAATTTTATCTAAAATGATATCTGTTTTTTCTTGCAATTCGGTTTGAGAAATAGTTGATGTTTTTTGGGCTGTAGCTGTATTTTTGTAAACTACTTTCATTTTACTTTTCTTCTCAAATAGCTTACTGTTTCTGTCAAATAGTAGAAGAAATTTTGTGATAGGGATAGATAAGTCTGTACCTCTTTTGTAGAGAAACGTGTAGGTTAATCCAAATAAGGCACCACCTAAATGCGCAATCTTTCCTCCCGTATTTACATTTAAATCAATAAGTGTAGTAATTACAAAAGACGCAAGTGCTAAGTACTTTAATTTTACTCTGCCAAATAGAAGTAGTATGATTTCGTAGTCGGGTACAAGGGTCGCAATGGCAACAACTACAGCCATTACAGCGCCTGATGCTCCTAACAAATACATGGGGCTATCTCCATTTAGTACGATCAAATAAGAAAGTAAAAACAAAACGCCTCCACTCAATCCGCCTAAAATATAGATGGCTACAAGCCTTTTACTGCCTAAAAAATCTAACGCAATTATTCCCATCCAATACAACCACAACATGTTAAATAAAAAATGAAAAAAATCTTTGTGTGTAAACATGTAGGTTAGTAATGTCCATGGGTAGTGCAACAAACTGTTGATGGTGGATGGAAGCGAAAAATATAAGTAAAAATTTTCGGAGATAAGATTTAGAATATTAATGAGTACAAATAGTATAGCATTTATCACAATCAACTTGGGTAAGCTGTTGTTGTTAGAGAATGTATTTTTTAAATCATCAAGTATCGACATCTCGTTATGTTAAAACGTATTCGTTTTCTTTTTCCAAAATAAAATTAAGAAGAAGCCAAATAGCATTCCGCCTAAATGTGCAAAGTGTGCAACATTATCTCCTGGGGTGTCTCTTAATCCATAAAACAATTCCATAGCACCATACAGTATTACAAAATATTTTGCTTTAATAGGGATAGCAAAATAAATATATAAAAGTGTATTGGGGAACATCATGCCAAATGCTAGTAATATGCCAAACACTGCGCCCGATGCACCTACTACTACTGGCGCATTAAAAAAATCGGCTTTGTAAAGCGACACAAAATCAAGCGAAGCCTGCAACATATCTTCTCGTTTGCCGGCTAATTCTAAGGCGTTGTATTCATCAATAAATTGCGTAATGTGCAATCGCATTTCTTCTGATGATGCTTTGAAAAAACCTTCTTTAAAAAAAATTTCAAACACAACCAAATCGGGAGCTTGTGCATATTGCTCTAGCCATGCCCTCGATGCGCGCAAACCCGACG
>JAFLBG010000002.1:0-170490 GCA_017303975.1 Bacteroidota bacterium | reverse complement strand
TACCTGCATCATAGGTTGTACACTGTTAAAATAAAAAATAACATAGTGTGTAAAGGCCGCACCAACACCTGTAATTAGGTAGTAGGTTAAAAAACGTTTGCTTCCCCAATAGTTTTCCAACACATTGCCAAACATCCACAAAGCAAACATGTTAAAAAATAAATGCGTAAATCCACCATGCATAAACATGTAGGTAATTAATTGGTAAGGTTTAAATTTTTCGGCCTGTATGTAGTGAAGCCCTAACAGGTCAGAAAGGTCAATGCCAAAGCGGTTTTCAAAAACAATGGTTGCTAAAAATAAAATAGCATTTATAATTAACAGGTTTTTTATAACCGGAGTAAGTAGGCTAAATCCGCTTGGGCGGTACTGTTCGTAGCTCATAAATTAGTAATTAAATCTTTTGTCCAGTTCTTCTTCTGTTAAAATAAAATAAATTTTTTTGCCCGAAGGAGATAGTTGTGTGTTTTCGCAAGCAAATAATTGATCAATAATAGCAAGCATTTCTTGTTCCTTTAATTGTCGCCCTTTTTTAATAGAAGCGCTTTTTGCTGTTGCAATTAGCAATCCTTCCCGATGCGATGAAGAAATAGCATCCGTGTTTTTTTCGTACTGATGAATAGTGTCCATTAGCAACTCCGCAGGCTTACTGTTTTTTGCATCAGCGGGAATGCCGTGAATAACAAACGTGTTTTTGCCAAAATCTCGTATGTCAAATCCAAGACCATTCAAATCATCTTTAAGTTCATTTATCAATTGGTATTCGTGCGTAGAAACCTCCATTTGCTCCGGATAAAGCAATTGTTGGGTGTTGGTATTGGCTTCTGTTTGCTGTAGTTTTTCAAAAACAATGCGTTCGTGTGCTGCCTGCTGGTCTATAAGTAAAAGCCCTGATTTTACAGAGCTTACAATGTATTTGCGCAACAATTGAAAAACAGGAGCTTGGCTAGGAGATTCGCCTTCGTTTATTTCTATTTCTTGCTGTGGTTCTGAGCTTTCTTGTTGTTTCGTTTTTAATACATCGTACAACTCTTGCCAATTCTGCTTTATAGCGGGAGAATACTTTTCTTGATAGTTTTGTCCTGTTGTAGTTTTAAATGGGTTGTAGTTTTTATCAACCTTTATGGTAGGGGCAACAACAGGTTTGTTTTTGTCAAAGGCAATATCAAAACTTTGTTCTCTGTTAAAATCAATGGTGGGCGTAATGTTAAAAATACCCAACGAACGTTTAATCGAAGCTTGCAGTATCATGTAGATAGAGCGTTCGTCTTCAAATTTTATTTCTGTTTTTGTGGGATGGATGTTGATGTCTATAGTTTGTGGATTGATTTCCAACTTTAAAAAGTACGAAGGAAATACATCTCCGGAAATTAAATGCTGAAAGGCACTTTGAACGGAATGATTTAAATAGGCATTTTTAATAAATCGATTATTTACAAAAAAATATTGTTCTCCTCTGGTTTTCTTACAGAACTGAGGTTTTATAACAAATCCGGAGATATTTAAAATGTCTGTATGTTCTTCAACCGGCACCAGGCGTTCGTTGTAATTATTCCCAAACAGCCCTACAATTCGTTGTTTTAGGTTAGATGAAGGCAGTTGAAAAACATCATTCCCGTTATGATTCAAAGAAAAAGCTACTTCCGGGAAGGCAAGCGCAACTCGCTGAAACTCTTCTAAAATATATCTAAACTCAGCCGGATCTGATTTTAAAAAATTTCTACGGGCCGGAACATTGTAAAACAAATTTTTAATAGCAAAACTTGTTCCGTTCTGACAAGCGCATGGTTCTTGTATTTTTAAAACACTTCCTTCAATTTCGATAAGTGTACCAAGGCTATCGTCTGCACGTTTGGTTTTAAGTTCTACTTGAGCAATTGCGGCAATGGATGCAAGTGCCTCGCCTCTAAAGCCCATGGTGCGTATGCTGAATAGGTCGTCAGCTTTTTTTATTTTAGAAGTAGCGTGTCTTTCAAAACTCATCCGTGCATCTCGTTCGCTCATTCCTAAACCGTTGTCAATTACTTGTATCAAGGTTTTGCCGGCATCTTTTACAATGAGTTTTATTTGTGTGGCTTTTGCATCAATGGCATTCTCCATCAACTCCTTAACCGCAGATGCAGGACGTTGAATAACCTCTCCGGCAGCAATTTGATTTGCAACCGAATCAGGGAGTAATTGAATAATATCAGCCATCGTATTTCAAATAATTCAATAAAAATACCATTTTACGTGGTATTGCTGAAATTGTTTAGGTATTTATTTCGACTATACAATCCGATTATTACAATCGTAAATTCAACCGCTCATTCCGTAAACTAACCTTTCATAAAGTTTTGTTAATGTTTGTTAAAATAGATTTGTATAATTGCAGTATGAAATACGAAGCTGCATCAAATATAGAAATAGCCATTTATGCGTTAGTATTTCTTTTTTATGCCATAAGCTCAATAGTTAAATGGGTAAAAAAGATAACCGGCTCTGCAGCGCAAACTAGAAAAGGATCAAATACAAATCAATATCCAACCCCAACATACAATAAACCTAAAAGTATTTTTGAGGAATTATTAAATCCACAACCAACTACCTCCTCTCAAGAACAAACTTTTGATGAAACTGAATTTGATACCGAAACAGAATACCAAAATCCTAAAGAGCGAAAAGCAGTAAAGCAATACGAAACATTAGAATCTACAGATTTAGAAGAAGAATTAACTGAACAAGTAGAAAACAATAAATTTTTTTCGTACGAAACAGCTACTGTAAATGACGCGAAGGAAAAAGATGCTACTGAACAGTTAAAAAGTAAAAAAGAAGAAGCTCCAATAGACGATGACGATTTTGGAACAATAGACATAACAAAAGCAATATTATATAGCGAAATACTTAAAAGACCCGCGTACTAATTTTAGAATTTTTATCCCTCCCCCAAAATACTAAGTATGACGCTGTAAATCAGCGGCTAAGTAAGCGTTAAAATTTGTTAAACGAGATATTAAAAATTTCATATATTTACCGGCTTTTTAAAAAATAAAATTACTGCTCATGTATAAAAAATTACTCTACACATTCGTTGGAATTCTAGCAAGTGGGTACCTGTTCTCTCAAAGTGGAGCCATTAAAGTTACCTTAAAAGATAAAGCAACAAAGGAGACCATTCCTTTTGCAAACGTGGTAGCTGAGCTTAATGGTGTGCAAGCCGGTGGAGCTACTACTAATATTGATGGAGAGGCATTTATAAAACCACTAACTCCTGGAAAATACAATGTCAAAGCAACCTATGTAGGATACCAAGCGGTAATGATTACGGGTGTAAACGTATCTCCAGATAAAACAGAGTACGTTACCATCGAATTACAAGCAAGTTCTATAACAATTAATGAGGTAGTTATTGTTGAATATACCGAGCCTCTAATTGACCCGGACACAAAATCAGGCTCTACGGTAACACGCGAAGAATTTCAAAATTTAGCAACAAGAGATGTAAATGGCGCAGCTGCTCTTACCGCAGGGGTGTATCAAAATGATGGTGGAGGTCTTAACTTCCGCGGGTCTCGTGCTGAAAACACACAGTATGTTGTAGATGGTATGCGTGTAATTGGTTCGGCAAATGTGTCGCAGCAATCGGTTGAGAATATTACAACTATTACCGGTGGTATTCCTGCTCAATACGGAGATGTTACTGGTGGTGTTGTTGCTATTACCACACGTGGCCCACAAAGTAAATTTATGGGTGGCGTAGAAGCTCGTACATCTCAGTTTTTAGATCCTTATGGACACAATTACATTGGATTTAGCCTTGGTGGGCCTATTATTACAAAGCGTGATACCGCAAAAACTAAAACGGTTTTGGGTTATTTTGTTGGCGGTGAAATAGAGTTGGACAAAGATCCATATCCATCTGCCATTGGATTTTGGAAAGTAAAGGACGATAAGTTAAAATATCTAGAAGAAAACCCATTACGTAGATTTGCAGGAAGCGATGCGTTAGTAAGAGAGGCAGAGTTTATCACAAAAGATGATATGGAAGAAATTAAAGTACGCCAAAATGTTGCGTCTCGTGCTTTTAGACTTAACACAAAAGTAGATTATAAGCCAACCGACAATTTGAATATTACACTTGGTGGTTCAATTGACTACGGAAGCGGACACTCTTTTGTTTATGAATATGCTTTGTTAAATCCGGTAAATAATCCCGCGTACCGAAGCAATACATGGCGAGTATTTGGGCGTATAACACAACGTTTTGGCGATCCTAACTTAACGAAGGAGGAGATAGAAAAATCGACTGCACTTATAAAAAATGCGTATTACACCTTACAAGGAGAATACGAAGGAAGTAAAGGTATAACTGAAGACGATACACATAAAGACGACCATTTTGCCTATGGATACGTAGGAAAATTCAAACAATACAAATCTCCCTACTATCAATTTAAATCGGATGGACCAATGGGAGATGCATTTTACATGATTGGAGAAGGAGATGTTGCACTAACATTTCAACCGGGAGATGTAAACACAGAGGCTACTAATTGGACTGAGCAACTTTATAATTTGGTTGGAACAGGATATACTACAAATGGCGGGCAGTACGGATTTGCTCAAGGTAACTTTATGTTGCAACAAGGCAATGTAGCTGCGGGTGAATACTATAACCAAGGCATTACTACAGGTATTGATATCATACAAAACAATGGATTGCTAAATGGTACTCGTCCCGGTAACCTATATGGCTTATGGTATAACACTGGTCGTCAGTACGGAGGATATGCTATTGGAGACAATACTCGATTTAGGGTATCTACTAGCTTTTCGGCAGATATTAAAAAACATGCGTTGCAAGTTGGGTTGGAGTGGGAACAACGTTCTTACAGAGATTATAATTTAACCTCTATCGGTTTGTGGGATTTAATGGCTGGCGGTGCTAATAGCGGAGGTTTTGCTAATTTCCATTTATCGCAATTAGATACAGTACCTATTTTTGTTCCTGAACTTTCCGGAACTTACAACTACTACAGATACGATAAAAGATACGATGCGTCTCAACAATATTATTTCGATAAAAAGCTTCGCGAAAAATTAGGCTTACCGGTTGACGGAACTGATTTTATTGATGTAAACAGCTTAGATCCATCTTTATTCTCTTTAGATATGTTTAGTCCGGACGAACTATATAACCAAGGAAATGGAATTGTTTCGTATCGTGGATACCATACCGGTAAACGCACCAAAGGCCGTGCTTCGTTTAGCGATTTCTTTAACAAAAGAGATGCAACAGATTCTTACTTTACTAGAGAAGTGCCTGCATTTACTCCGGTTTACATGGCTGGTTACATACAAGATAAATTCGACTTTAGAGATATGAAGTTTAATGTTGGTGTGCGTATTGATAGATACGATGCTAACCAATATGTACCAAAAGATATGTATGTATTTGATGAAGTTTATACTGCGAAAGAAATTGATTTTGATAAATACAATGCTACTCGACCATCTAACATTGGAGATGACTTTGTGGTGTATGTAAACGATGCATCTGCAGGTGTAGAAGCTACTACCATTAATGGATACAGAGACGGGGACCAATGGTACACAGCAGATGGTAAAGAAGTTACCGATTGGCAGCTAATTGCAGGTCCTACAGGAATTGCACCAATGCTAAAAAATCCAACAAATGTATCGGGAGTTTCAGAAAAAGCATTTGAGGATTATACTCCGCAAGTAAATGTAATGCCTCGTATTGCATTCTCTTTTCCTATTTCGGACGTTGCTAACTTTTTTGCTCATTACGATATCTTAACACAGCGCCCAAGCGATGGTTATAATGCAGTAAATCCATTTAACTATTTGTACTTGCAGAATAGAGGTGGTGCTTATACACCTAATCCAAACCTAAAACCATCTCGTACTACAGATTATGAATTAGGTTTTAGCCAAATATTAAATGAGCGTAAAAACTCATCACTTACTATCTCTGCATTTTATCGTGAGTTGAGAGATATGCAACAAATTATCCGTATCAACGGTGCATATCCTGTAAGTTATTTAACTACCGGAAATATCGATTTTGGTACAGTAAAAGGATTATCTGTAGCATACGATTTGCGTAGAAGAGCATCTTCATCAACATTTGCAGAGGCTGAAGGAGTTCAATTAAGTGCAAATTATACGCTTCAGTTTGCCGATGGAACAGGATCCGGGGCAACAGACGCATTTAATCTTGCAAACTCCGGTCAACCAAACTTAAGAACATTAGTACCACTTGATTTTGACCAAAGACATAGACTTGTATTAAATCTTGATTACCGTTTTGGAACTAAAACAGAATACAAAGGGCCTACTGTTACGCGTAAAAAAGACGATACCGATAAAACAATTAAAGTGTTAGAAGATGTTGGGTTTAACTTGACATTAAATGCGGGTTCCGGTACACCTTATACACAGCAAGCAAACCCAACCCAAACAGCAGCTTCCGGAATTGCACAAAGAGCTTTCTTAAAGGGAAATATTAGAGGAGCTCGTTTACCATGGCAATTTAGAGGAGATATCCGTATTGATAAAAACTTTATTGTTAAATGGGGCGATAAAGACGATGACAACAGAAAGCAATCTAACTTAAATGTGTATGTATTGGTGTATAATATATTAAACACCAAGAATGTGGTAGGTGTTTACCCTTATACCGGAAATCCTGATGATGACGGTTATTTAACTTCTGCTGCTGCACAGTCTGAAATAAATGCAAATATTAGTCCTGCATCATTCATTGATTTGTATTCTATAAAAGTAAACAACCCTTACAACTACAGCTTGCCGCGTAGAATAAGATTAGGTATAACATTAGATTTTTAATAAACCATAATACGAGAGCGATATGATATTAGGTAGAAAACAACGTAGTGTAATTCTGTTAGCTGTTATAACAGCAGGTTTTACAACGCTTACAGCTAGAGAAAATATTGGAATGGGTAGTGGTAAAAATAATACCGCGAGCACAGTTAATTCTGTAGCCGCTTTATGCGAGCCTGCTAGAGCCCAAATAACATTTGATTTAAACAATGTTCGAGCAACTATCTTGAATGCGGGAGATATGTGGTGGGATATTTTTGGAACTCAAAATGCACGCTACGAAATACCTAAAAACAGTGGTTCTCACTCATTGTTTGCTGCGTCTATTTGGGTTGGAGGGTTGGATGCAGGTTCAAATTTAAGAGTAGCTGCTATGACATACCGCCAAACAGGAAATGATTTTTGGCCTGGACCGCTTGATCCGGTTACTGTTAGTACAGATGATCAAATGTGTCGTAAATACGATAAACACTTTGTTATTACCAGAAAAGAAGTAGAAGATTTTGTAGGTGCAAAAGCCGATCCTGCTGCCTATCCAGGGTATCAAATTCCTAGTTCTATTTTAAATTGGCCGGCTAATGGAGAAAACGGAAATCAGTTAGCTCCGTTTTTTGATGCTGACGGTGATAATTACTACAACCCGGAAGGAAGTGGAGATTATCCGTACTACAATATTGCAAACAGTAATTCATGCGATACCAATTTTTTATTTGGGGATAAAACAATTTGGTGGGTTTTTAACGATAAGGGTAATGTACATACCGAGTCTAGCTCCCCTCCAATTGGTTTAGAAATTCAAGCGCAAGCATTTGCGTATAGCACGAACGATGAAATTAATAACATGACTTTTTATAAGTATAAAATTATTAATCGTTCATTTTCCTCATTAAATCAAACGTATTTTGGAAAGTGGGTAGATGCCGATTTGGGCTGTGCTACCGATGATTATGTTGGATGTGATGTGGCAAGAGGGTTAGGTTATACGTATAACGGAGATGGTGATGATGAGAGTTGTTTGGGTGTTACCGGATACGGGGATGCACTTCCGGCTGTTGGGGTTGATTTTTTTGAAGGTCCGGTAGCGGATATAGGAGATGGTATTGATAACGACCGAGATGGTTGTGTTGATTGTACCAATGTAAATAATGGAACAACTACTATTCAGGTTCCGGAAACTCAATTGCGCGAAAAAATTATCATGTCTAAGTTTGTGTATTACAATAACGATAATTCACTACAGGGAAACCCTGATAAAGCAAGTGATTTTTACAATTATTGTAGAGGTATGTGGAGAGATGGATTGCCAATGACATACGGAGGTAGTGGGCGTGGTGGTAGTTTAGCATGTAATTTTATGTTCCCTGGTGATACTGATCCACTGGGAATTGGAACCGGTAATGTACCTCAAGTACCTTGGTATGAAACAATAAAACCGGCAGATAGAAGATTTTTTCAATCAGCAGGACCTTTTACATTGCAACCTGGAGCAAGAAACTACATTACTGTGGGTGCTGTTTGGGCTAGAGCTCTGCCTGGAGCTGGGAATAAGGCTGCAATTACTTTATTGCAAGCTGCTGATGATAAAGCTCAACGTTTGTTCGACAATTGCTTTAAGGTATTAGATGGGCCGGATGCTCCAGATGTTACATTGCAAGAATTAGACAAAGAAGTAATACTTTATTTGTCTCATTCTCCACTGTCAAATAACTATCTTCAAAAATACACGGAAGTAGATCCTGCAATACCTGCAATTAGTGGGTATGACAGAACTTATGATTTTGAAGGGTATCAAATTTTTCAATTGAAAAACGCTTCGGTTTCTCAAACAGAATTGTCCGATCCGGATAAGGCTCGTTTAGTAGCACAAGTAGATGTTACAAATGGAGTAAAGCAACTTATTAATTACTACTATGACGAGGCTTTACAAGGGTATACCCCAAGAGAAGAAGTAAATGGTGCTGATAAGGGAATTGCAAAATCGTTCCGTGTAACAGAAGATCAATTCGCTTCCGGAGATAAACGCCTTATTAATCATAAGCAGTATTACTTTATGGCAATATCGTATGCGCATAATAATTACAAAAATTATAGTCAAACAGACCCTGCGCTATATGATGGACAAACTCAGCCTTATAAAGCTGGTAGAAAAAATATAAAAGTTTATACTGCCATACCACACATTCCTACACCGGAAGCTAACGGAACTAAAATGAATGCAGGATATGGAACCGGAGTTAAAATCAAAAGAATTGAAGGCCAAGGAAATGGTGGGAACATTCTTGATTTAACTGACGAAACGGTAGCTCGTATTTTAACTAGTCCGGAGCATAGGGTAATTGACCCTGAATACCAAGCCGGTAAAGGACCAATTAATGTGCGCGTTATAGATCCTTTGAATGTGGTAAAAGGGGATTTTACGTTTTACATGCTGCCTGGTATTACGAATAGTACTAATGCAGCTGTTCAGCAGGGAGCAATAGATACAGCTAAGTGGAAAATAAAGAACAATACAACTGGCGAAATAATTTCTTCTCAGCAATCTATTCAATTGCAGACAGAACAAATTATACCTCAGTGGGGGATATCAATCTCAATTAGCAAGTCAGGAAACCCTGGTCCTTCTGATAATATAAAAGACAATGGCTTTTTAGAAGCATCTATATCATATACCGACCCTACGAAGGCTTGGTTTTCTGGAATAGCAGATCAAGATGGAGAGTTCTCCGAAAACTGGATTAGATCAGGAGTAACAGAGGCGCCAAATACTAATCCTACAACAGAAGAAACAGTTTATCAAGATAGGTTTATTGGCGCAACGACTTCTCCTGCTGATGCAGAGCAAGTATATGAGAATATACTAGGCGGTTTGATAGCCCCTTATGCTTTAACGGGTGCAAGTTACAAGACTGGAGGATTTGTTTATGCAGAGGGAGGGCCTAAGTATGGTGTGTTTAATTCAATTAATACGTTAAACGATATGCCGTTTTTGGCAAGTGTTGATATTGTTATTACTTCTGATAAATCAAAATGGTCGAGATGTGTTGTTTTGGAAATGCAGGAGGAAACGCAGTTAGCTGTTGGGGGTGTTGCCAAGCATGCAATACGAGCTTCTGCTTCTGTTGATAAAGAGGGAAGAAAGTCTGGAGACCCAGGTACTGTTAGTGATGGTAGTGAAAACGATCCTAATTTTATCAGCTCTACCGGTATGGGCTGGTTTCCTGGATATGCAATTAACATAGAAACCGGAGAACGCTTGAATCTTGCTTTTGGCGAAGATTCTTGGTTGGTGGCAGAAAATGGTGCTGATATGATATGGAATCCGACATCAAATTCATACAGCAATTTGGGTACTCTATTATGGGGAGGGAAACACCATCTTTTTGTTTTCAATAGCTCAGGATTGTATTCAGGCTCTTCCGCTTTTGCAAAAGATATGCCTAGATACGACCATGGTCAGTACATAAGAAATCAAATACCTGCAGCAAGTAATGCCACTGCAATGAATGGTACTATTTGGAATCATTGTATTTGGACAGGAATTCCACTTGTTAATTCAAGTTTTTCTAGTATGTCGCAAGTAAATAAAAATTTAGCTATCCCGTCTGACTTGAAAATTAGATTGAGAGTAGCAAAGAGATATACAAGAGCCTATTCTGGGTATTTTAATAACACTACATTTCAACTTACTTACCAAACGGATGTTGCAGCCACTCCTCAAAACAGAAACTATCCTATGTACACGTTTAATACATACGATTTAGAAACTGTTACTAGTGATGAAATGTCGGCAAAAGATGCGTTAGAGTTAATTAATGTTGTCCCTAACCCTTACTATGCTTACTCTGCATACGAAACAAATAGGTTGGATAATAGAGTGAAGATTACAAATGTGCCTGAAAAATGTACCATTTCTATTTATACAATTAATGGTTCGTTGGTACGTAGGTTTAAGAAGGACGATCCTAAAACATCTCAAGATTGGGATTTGAAAAATCAATCGAATATTCCGGTAGCAAGCGGTATGTATATTATACATGTTGATGTTCCGGGAGTAGGAGAAAAAATAGTGAAATGGTTTGGAGTAATGAGGCCAATTGATTTGGAGTCGTTCTAATTAAAACTAAGAAAGAAAAAATTACGAATTAAAAATTAGTAAGATGGTAAAGAGATATTTAATACTCAGTTTAGCTTTTTATGCAGGAATAGCGACTGTACTAGCAGGTAATAAAGAGCGCGTTGGACAAGCAGGTGCAACACAGCTTTTGATAAACCCATGGACACGTAGCTCCGGTTGGTGTGGTGCTAATACTGCTTCTGTAAGAGGAATTGAGGCAACCTATTTGAATGTTGCAGGCTTGGCATTTACCCCTAAAACAGAGTTGTTGTTTACCAGAACTCAATGGTTGAAAGGAACCGATATTAATATCAATGCATTTGGTCTTTCTCAGCGCATTGGAGAAACAAGTGTGTTGGGACTTAATTTCATGTCTATGGATATGGGGGATATAGAAATTACAACAACAGATCAACCTGAAGGAGGAATTGGAACTTTTTCACCCCAATTTTTTAATATGGGATTATCTTACGCAAAAGCGTTTTCTGATAATATTTACGGAGGTTTAAACCTTAAAATTATTTCGGAAGGTATTGCAGATGTTAAAGCTAGAGGCGTAGCGCTAGATGCCGGTATTCAGTATGTAACAGGTAAGTGGAACAGAGTGAAGTTTGGTATTGCCTTGAAAAACGTAGGGCCAAGAATGACATATAGAGGAGACGGTTTATCTTTTAATGCGTCTGTACTATCTACCGGTACTATTTTAACTGCAGAGCAACGTTCATCAGATTTTGAATTGCCATCTATGGTTAATATTGGTGGGTCGTATGATTTTTATTTAAAAAAGGATACTGCTGAAATAAAAATGCACCGTTTGACGGTAGCGGGTAATTTTGTTTCGAATTCGTTTTCAAAAGATCAATATGTTGTTGGGTTAGAGTATGGTTTAAAATCATTTTTAATGCTCAGAGCAGGCTATTTGTTTGAAGATGGAATACATAAGGAGGATGAAAGAACTACCGCGTTTACTGGTCCGCATGCCGGTTTTGGTGTAGAGGTTCCATTTGGGAAAGAAAAAAAATCTACGTTTGGGATAGATTACTCGTATAGAGCTACGAATCCATTTAATGGGGTACATTCTTTTGGCGCTAGATTAAGTTTATAAAAATTAGTATATTTGTGTTCTTGCATAGAGAGAATCCTCCAAGGGTTCTCTCTTGTATTTACATATTGTTTGATTAAAAGATTAGAGGTCATGTCACAAATTTCTTATTTTACGGAAGAAGGATTAAAAAAATTAAAGGATGAATTACATCAGCTAAAGGCTCATGAAAGACCATCCATTTCTAAGCAGATTGCAGAGGCGCGAGATAAGGGAGACTTGTCGGAGAATGCAGAGTACGATGCGGCAAAAGAAGCACAAGGTTTATTAGAGCTTAAAATTTCCAAGTTAGAAGAAATTGTAAGAAATGCTCGAATTGTTGATGAAACCCAAATGGATAATTCTAAGGTATATATTTTATCAAAAGTTAAAATCAAGAATCTTGGAAATAAAGCAACTATGACCTATACACTTGTTGCTGAGAATGAAGCTGATTTAAAATTGGGGAAAATATCCGTTAGTTCTCCTATTGCAAAAGCTATTTTGGGAAAAAAAGTTGGAGATAAAGTAGAAGCAGAAGTTCCGTCCGGAAAAATTAAAATAGAAGTTTTAGAAATTTCAAGATAATCTACCTATTGTTTGGATTTTATCTTTTTTTTTCAAAAAATGTTTTTAAAAGTATAGCGCACTCTTCCCCTAGTATTCCGTTCGTAATATTTGTTTTAGGGTGTAATACTTTTTGATTTAAGTTTAAAAACCCTTTTTTGGGGTCGCTTGCACCAAAAACTATTTTGCCGAACTGTCCCCACATTATTGCTCCAGCACACATTATACATGGCTCTAGTGTTACATAAAGTGTACATTCGTTTAAATATTTACCACCTAATGTATTTGCAGCTGCCGTAATAGCTTGCATTTCAGCATGTGCGGTTACATCATTTAATCTTTCTGTAAGATTATGTGCACGCGAAATAATTTGATTATTGGAAACGATCACAGCGCCAACGGGCACCTCATCGGCATCAAAAGCTTTTTTAGCCTCTTTTAAGGCTTCGCGCATAAAATATTCGTCAGAGAATTGCATTTACTGAAATTACAAACTTTATCTTTACCAAACATTTATAATTAAACATTCAAAAATATTTTTATGCTACGTACACATACTTGCGGAGAATTAACAATTAAAAATGTAGGACAACAAGTAACACTTTGTGGTTGGATTCAAAAGTCGAGAGATTTGGGAGGGCTTACTTTTATTGATTTACGCGACCGTTATGGAGTTACACAATTGGCGTTTAATATGGACACCAATAATGCATTGTGTGAGTTGGCAAGAAAATTGGGTCGGGAATTTGTTGTAAAGGCAATTGGAAAAGTAGTGGAGAGAAGCTCTAAAAACTCAAAAATGACTACCGGAGATATTGAGATTGTGGTGGAGTCCTTGGAAACACTTAATTCATCTATTACACCTCCTTTTACAATCGAAGATAATACAGATGGTGGGGATGATTTGCGAATGAAATATCGTTATTTGGATTTGCGTAGAAATCCAGTGAAAGAGGCGTTACTGTTGAGGCACAGAATGGCAATTGAAACACGCAACTATTTAGATAAACAAAATTTTATTGAAGTAGAAACACCTGTTCTGATTAAATCTACACCGGAAGGTGCTCGAGATTTTGTGGTTCCTTCGCGCATGAATCCGGGACAGTTTTATGCATTGCCTCAGTCTCCGCAAACATTCAAGCAATTGTTGATGGTTGCAGGTTTTGACAGATACTATCAATTGGTAAAATGTTTTAGAGACGAAGATTTGCGTGCAGATAGACAACCTGAATTTACCCAGATAGACTGTGAAATGAGCTTTGTAGAGCGCGAAGATATTTTACAAACGTTCGAGGGGCTAACAAAATATTTATTTAAAACAGTGAAAGGTATTGATATACCTGTGGTTCCGCATATGACATATGCTGATGCTGCAAAGTATTATGGTAGCGACAAGCCAGATACACGCTTTGATATGAAGTTTGTTGAGTTGAATGAGGTGGTGAAAGGAAAAAATTTCAAGGTGTTTGATGATGCTGAATTGGTGGTGGGTATTTGTGCTAAAGGATGTGCAGAATATACTCGTAAGCAGTTGGATGAGTTAACAGAGTTTGTAAAGCGTCCGCAAATTGGCGCTACCGGGCTTGTGTATGTTCGCTACCAAAGCGATGGAATACTAAAATCAAGTGTGGATAAATTTTACAATGCGGATGAACTAAAAAAATGGGCTGAAGCTTTTGGAGCGCAGCCTGGAGATTTAATGCTAGTGTTAGCGGGTACTATCGATAAAACAAGAAAAGCTCTAAATGAGTTGCGTCTCGAAATGGGCACTAGATTGGGGTTGCGTGACAAAAACAAATTTTCGTGTTTATGGGTTGTAGATTTTCCGTTGCTAGAATGGAATGAAGAGCATAACAGATGGCATGCTATGCACCATCCGTTTACATCACCCAATCCGGAAGATATTCATTTATTGGAAACAGATCCTGGAAAAGTTCGTGCCAATGCGTATGACTTAGTTATAAATGGAGTAGAAGTAGGAGGAGGTTCAATACGAATCCACGACAAAGCATTGCAACAACTTATGTTTAAGCGATTAGGATTTACAGACGAAGATGCGCAATATCAATTTGGATTTTTGTTGAATGCGTTTGAATATGGTGCACCTCCGCATGGTGGCATTGCATTTGGTTTTGATAGATTGTGTTCATTGTTTGGAGGTGCCGATTCTATTAGGGACTATATTGCATTCCCTAAAAATAATGCAGGTAGAGATATGATGATTGATTCGCCTTCTCTTATAAGTGAAGAGCAGTTGAAAGAACTATGTATAAGGACAACAGTGTAATTTATCACTCTTCTTTTCCTCTGTAAGAGCCTGAGAAAAAGACATCAATTCTTAGACCAACAATATATTGCTTGTCGGCATAGTAGCTAAAAAAAGCTGATGGACCTAGGCCGATGTCGTATTTTAACTTCCCGATAAATTGTGTAGCAACATATATTCCGGGACTGGTAGTCGTTTTTCTTAGGTATCCATTTAAACTATCTACATACGGATAATAGGAAGCATAAGAAACTCCACCCCAAGTGGACCAACAGTATTTTGTTGTTTCTTTTCGTTTGCCATAAGCACCATGCCATAAAATATTATTGTTTACTCCAAATTTATCTCCGGAGACTGTAACTCCTACTTGAAAATATTCTTTTTTGATATGGAAGTTATAGCTTATGTCGGCTGCAAATTGTGTCGATTTTGATTTTTCTTTTATTGCCGGTCCTCCTCCAAAACTAAGCCAGTTAGAGTAAGTGCGGTATCTTTTTCCATCAAAAATAATTTCTTTTTTTATGTCATCTTCCTGGGCAGGCTTTTGTTGAGAAAAAAGAGGTTGAGTTTTTATACACAAATAAAACACTAAAAATTGGCTGCAATAAAGCAGTAGTGCTTGTCTAGTTCTCGACTCCGCTCGAACTGACAAGCACTTTGTTGACTCAACTTTCAAATTTTCAAATTGACACATTTTCAAATTGCTTTATTTCAATGAGCCGATCATGTCTTCCGGTTTTACCCATTCATCAAATTGTTCAGATGTTAAAAGACTCAATTTTAACGCTTCTTCTTTTAAGGTTGTTCCATTCTTATGAGCTGTTTTAGCAATCTTGGCGGCATTTTCGTAGCCAATATGAGTGTTGAGCGCTGTTACCAACATTAGGGAGTTGTCAAGATGTTTTTTGATAGCAGAGTAATTTGGTTCAATGCCAATTGCACAGTGGTCGTTAAAGGAAACGCATGCATCGCCCAGCAAACGAGCCGATGTAAGAACATTGTGCGCAATAACAGGCTTAAATACATTTAATTCATAGTGTCCGCTCATTCCTCCTATTGTTATCGCAACATCATTTCCCATTACTTGTGCACACACCATAGTCATGGCTTCCGATTGTGTTGGGTTTACCTTGCCCGGCATAATAGAAGATCCTGGTTCGTTTTCCGGAATTAATATCTCCCCAATACCACTGCGTGGGCCTGATGCCAGCATGCGAATATCATTTGCTATTTTCATTAATGAAACCGCTAATTGTTTTAATGCTCCGTGTGTTTCTACAATAGCATCATGTGATGCAAGAGCCTCATATTTATTAGGGGCGGTAACAAAAGGCAGACCTGTAAATTCAGCAATTTTTTTTGCTACTGTTACGTCATATCCTTTTGGTGTGTTAATGCCTGTTCCAACAGCTGTGCCACCAAGTGCAAGTTCTGCAAGGTGTTCAAGTGTATTCTTCAGCGCCTTTAATCCATGGTCTAGTTGAGATACATATCCTGAAAACTCTTGTCCTAGTGTAAGTGGTGTAGCATCCATCAAATGGGTTCTTCCAATTTTTACCACATTCATGTACTCATCACTTTTCTTTTTCAAGGTATTACGCAGTAGCTCAATGCCAGGAATGGTAATGTCTTTCACCATTTTGTAGGTAGCAATGTTTAATGCAGTTGGGTAGGTGTCGTTAGATGATTGTGATTTATTTACGTCATCATTTGGATGCACGGCAACTTTCCCTTCACCTAATTTATTTCCTGCAAGAACATGAGCTCTATTAGATATAACTTCGTTTAAGTTCATGTTGCTTTGTGTGCCAGAGCCTGTTTGCCATATAACTAAAGGGAATTGGTCGTCTAGTTTTTTTGCTAAAATTTCATCACACACTTGTGATATTGCATCTCGTTTTTCTTTAGATAAAACTCCTAGGTCGCAGTTGGCATGTGCTGCAGCCTTTTTTAAATAAGCAAAGGCATAAATTATTTCTTTTGGCATACTAGCTTCAGGACCAATTTTAAAATTGTTGCGAGAACGTTCTGTTTGTGCTCCCCAATATTTATCGGCAGGTACTTTTACCTCGCCCATGGTGTCTTTTTCGATTCTATAGCTCATATATAATTAGTTTAAAGTTTGAAGGTTCAAAAGTTTAAAGTTAGGAGATTGTATTAGTATTATAAAATTTCTAATACTTTTTCCGGAGGTCTTCCAATTGCAGCTTTCTTGCCATTTATTATAATTGGTCGTTCTATTAGAATGGGGTTTTTTACCATTGCTTTTATCCAAGCATCTTCCGAAAGCTTTTTGTTTTTGTATTTTTCTTCGAATAATTTTTCTTTTTTTCGAATCAGTTGTTCGGCTTTAATTCCGAGCATTTTAATAATTTCTTTCAATTCCTTTTCCGTTGGGGGAGTTTTTATGTATTCAATTACTTCCACATTTTTATTTTTCTTTTGAATCAAATCCAATGTCTCTCTACTCTTGGTACAGCGAGGGTTGTGGTATATTTTTATTGTATTACTCATTTTGTTTTTTTTATTAAAAGGAACACCTCCCTGCCCTCCTCAAGGATGGAAAGTGGATGATTCTCCTCTTGAGAGGTGTTAGTGGTGTGTTCTTCAATCCATCCTCAAATTGCCACATTTTCAAATTATTTTTATTCTACATTCACAATTCAACATTTATCATTCTCTTAATAGCTACTCGAATATTCCATCAAGTATGTTTTAATAAAATCATTTAAATCGCCATCCATTACTGCCTGCACGTTTGATGTTTCGTGACCTGTACGTATGTCTTTTACCAATTTGTATGGATGCATAACATAATTGCGTATTTGAGAACCCCATTCAATTTTCTTTTTTCCGCTTTCGATTGCGGCAACCGATTCCATGCGCTTGCGCATTTCTGCTTCGTACAATTGTGATTTTAATAATTGCAACGCTTTTTCTTTGTTGGTGCTTTGCGATCGGCTTTCTTGATTTTTGATAATTATCCCTGTTGGCTTGTGGAATAGACGCACAGCGGTTTCTACCTTGTTTACATTTTGTCCTCCTGCACCGCCCGAACGGAATGTCTCAAATTCAATATCTGCAGGGTTAATCTTAATATCTATAGTTTCATCAATTAACGGATATACATATACAGAGGCAAACGAAGTGTGTCGTTTGGCATTGGCGTCAAACGGTGAAATACGCACCAGTCGGTGTACTCCGTTCTCGCCTTTTAAATAACCAAAAGCATAATCACCTTCAAATTCTAGTGTTACAGATTTTATTCCTGCAGCATCTCCCGGTTGTAAGTCAACTTCCTTAATTGTGAAGCCATTTTTTTCACCCCACATCAAGTACATTCGCATCAGCATTTCTGCCCAATCTTGGCTTTCTGTGCCGCCTGCTCCCGAATTTATTTGTAATACGGCTCCAAGGTGATCTTCTTTCCCGCTCAGCATATTCTTAAACTCTAAATCTTCTAATTGTTTAGAGGTGCTTTGAAACTGCTGTTGTAAGTCGCTTTCAGATGCTTCACCTGATTTGTAAAAATCATACATTACCGCTAAGTCATCAACCTGTTTCATAAGGTTGGCATAACCGTCCGTCCAATTTTTATTGATTTTGATTTCTTTTAAAACAGCTTCTGCCTTTTTAGGGTCGTCCCAAAAGTTAGGGTCTCGAGTTAAGCTTTCTTTTTCGTGAATGGTAAGTAATCTGTTGTCGATGTCAAAGATGCCTCCTCAGCGCAACCGATCTATCGGTAACATCTTTAATTAATTCTGTTGTAATCATGTTATAAATATACTAAATACATGGAATGATACATATTTGTTTAACGTCCTACCCAAACGTGCCCCATTTGCTTGTACCGCTTATTTCCGGAGCAGTTTAGTTGATACGAAGCAATCCAAATATATACATCGCTTTGTGCACTAGCAGAATTTGTTTTCCCATTCCAGCCTTTTGTGATATCATTTGTTTCGAAAATTAATTCGCCCCAACGGTTAAATAGTACAAGTTTGTATTCTGTCACTCCGTCTCCATACCCTTTAAATTCTTCGTTTAGCGAATTGTTATCTGGAGTAAATGTGTTTGGAAAGTATAATGCAGTGCTACTTAAATCTACAGCTACAACTACCGAATCTGTATCGGAGCAATTGTTAAGTGTAAGTTGTACCCAGAATGTATCACTTTCATAAACTGTTATTTGTTGTGTGGCATCTCCTGTATTCCAATAGTAAAGAGCATTTGGTAAGGTGGATTCTAATAGTACGAAATCACAATCTGTAGTATAGGTGATGGTATGTTGCGGAATGGAGGTTACTGTAATGTCTATCGTTGAATCGGCACTACAGTTGGTATTAGTGGTAGCGGTTATTGAATATGTGGTGTTTTGTGTAGGTGTTACAACTAGCGAATTACCTGGGCTGTTGCCTGGATTCCAGTTGTAGTTGTCTGTTCCAATTACACTAAGTGTTGCTGGTTGACCTTTACAAACAGTTGTATCCGGAGAAAGTATAAGTGTTGGTTTGGGGTTGACCGTAATACTAATAGAGGTGTCTGAGCCACAGGTTGCATTACCTGTTGTTATGGTGTAAGTAGTGCTTTGTGTAGGAGTTGCAATTACTTGCGCACCGCTGGTTGTATTGAGTCCTGTTGAGGGAGACCATGAATATTGTTGTGATCCGCTAACGGTAAGGGTAATACTATTGCCGTAGCATATTGCAGTGTCATTGCTAACAGACAATGGCAATGATGATACAAGTGTTAATGTATGTTGTTCGGAATCGGTACATCCATTTATGTCAGTACCTACAACGGTGTAGGTTGTATTGGCGGTGGGTGTTGCAATGACTATTGCGGAGGAGTTGTTGTTAAGTGTATTTCCCGGATTCCAAGAGTATGCCGTTGTTCCACTTGCAGTGAGTGTTACAGTAGTTCCGGTGCAAAATGTACTGTCTCCGGTAATTGTAAGTGTTGGCTCGTAAACTGAAATTAGATTGAAAGAAGAGTCTTGTCCTCCGGTGCAGCTTGTAACTAATAATTTTACATTGAATACACCTGTGCCGGAAAATTGGTGAGATGTGTTTTTTTCTGTTGATGTATTTGAAGATCCACTTGCAGGGTCTCCAAAGTTCCACAGGTATGCTTTTATTTCGTTGCAATTAGGAGTGCTTAAATCAGTAAACTGTAATGTGTCTCCTTTACAAGGTTTAAGTGGTGCGTAAGAAAAAAATGCGGAAATGGTATCGGGAATATATTTCCATAAAATATTTTTCCCATTGTTAAATTGATTCACGCCACCTTGAAGCCAAATGCCATCGTTGTTTCGCCAGCCTACAGCTCCAAATCGTCCACCGGGTTTGTTTTGTGGAGCAGGCACTCCCTGCAAGCCAAATATGTTTCCTTGATTTGGAATATTATCTCCACTTACCCAAACCCATGTATTGTTTTTTGGGTTGTAGCGCCATAAATCATTGTATTTTCCTCCGCCAATGCTAAACCCTCCAAATGTCCAAAAGTTGTGGCAATCGTCTGTCCATTCTGCTCTGTTTTCAAACCTGCCACTTGGTATGTTTGAAACAGAGGGTACGCATTTACTGCCAAACACTCCTCCTTGGTTAGGTGTGTTGTTTCCGCTAACCCACATCCATTCGTTTGTTGATATATCGAACATCCACATATCGTTATGTTTGTTTGTGCCAGTGGAGTTGTAGCCAGAAAAAAGCCACAGATTGCCAATTTCGTCCACCCAATTTGCATAAACACCTCTTCCTCCAGGTTTGTTAGTGGGAGCTGCCACGCCTTGTGTTCCATATATTCCGGCTTGGTTACGCAGGTTGTCTCCGCTTATCCAAGTCCATTCGTTTGTTGAAATATCATATCTCCATAAATCATTCATTACACCATTTGAAGATGTTGCATCTTTTCCTTCGCCTCCAAAAAACCACAGTTGATTAGTTGCTCCAATCCAGCTACACGTGGCTTCGTATCTCATCCCTGGTGTATTTGCCGGAGCCGGAATTCCTTTTGTTCCATGTATTGCAGCCTGATTGGTTGTATTACTTCCATGCACCCATGTCCATTCGTTGGTGCTTATAGTATATTTCCATAAATCACTATAACTCCCAGAAGGGCCTTGTCCGCCATATAGCCAAAGGTCTCCGTTTGAATCTGTCCAGGTGGCCGATCCCCATGCCCTTGCACCCGGTGTGTTTGCAGGTGCCGCAACACCTTGTGTTCCATACACTCCAACTTGTCCAAAGGTGTTTGATCCCTTTAGCCATGTCCACATGTTTGTTGCAGGGTCGTACATCCACATGTCGTTCATGTAGCCTACCAATGAGCCGCCAAACAGCCAAAATTTACCTTGGCTGTCTGTCCATTCTGCAGCATTGTATCTAGCGCCAGGAAAGTTAAGAGGGCTTGCTACTCCTTGTGTGCCATGCACTGCGGCAGCTCCAATAGTATCTCCGTGCATCCAAACCCATTGGTTGTATTGGGCTTTTGCAGGATTAGAAAAAGAAACAAGTAGATTCAAAAAAAGAATGAATGTATATTGAATATAATTTTTCAAGTTGAGGGGGTAGTAAACCAAGTAAATGGGGTTATCTACCATAAGATACTAATTTCTTTATTTCAACACAACTATATGCCCAACATATACATGAACCGTTCCAAAAATGTCTTTTACTCTTGCTTTGTAAACAAATACATCTGTTTTTGAAATTTCGCTTGAGCCTGAAACAAGACCATCCCAAGAGGTATTAATATCATCACTTGTAAATAGTACTTCTCCCCATCTATTTAATATTTGCATTCTGTATGTGTCTATTCCTACACCTTTTACAACAAATGCATCATTAAGTCCATCTCCATTTGGTGTAAATGTATTTGGGAAATAAATTGTATAGTCCGGACCAACATCTACAACTTTGTAAACAGAGTCTTTGCAATTAAAGGTGTTTGTTACCACAAGACTTATTGTATAAATAGTTGGAATGCTCGGATTGTAAGTATGTGTTGGATCGATTGTTGAACTATCTTTTTGCGAGTCGCCAAAATCCCATACTAGGTTAGTATAACCACCGCTGTTATTAGATAATTGAATTGTAGTTTGAGCCAAGGTAATTTCATTTGTTGTTATGTCGAAATCGGCATATGGATTAGGGTTTACTGTAATAAAGCTTGTTTTTGTAATGGTGTCAATGCAGCCAATAGATGTATGTGCAATAAGTTGTACATCATATATGCCGGCTGTTGTATAACAATTTTTAGGTGTTTTGTTGTTTGAAAAATTTCCATCTCCAAAGCTCCAGTAAAATTGAGTGATGGAGTCTCCGTGTGATGCAAAAGAAATGTTGTTGAAGTCTATGCATGTGTTTTCGCAAATAGCAGTAATTGTTGAAGTAAAGTTTAAGTCAGGCATTTCAAATACTTTTATAAGCATAGTATCCATTGCCGTTGGGCATGTTCCATTAGAAACCTCCCAAGTAAATGCGTAGTTGCCACTTTGAAGATTTAATACAGTTGTGTTGTAAGAACTACTATCAGTAAAAATTGTTGAGGCATTGGTAGGAAAGGGCTTCCACACGCCCTTTGCTGTTCCTGTAGGATTATTACCATTAAGCAGTAGTGATGTTGTTGATTCACACACTTGCTGATCTAATCCTGCATTTGATATAGGCATGTCGTATACATTTACCGTCATTGTATCTTTTGAAATAGGGCATATTCCGTTAACGGTAGTCCAAACAAAATTGTAAACACCTTCTTGCAGAGCAGACGTAGTTGTGTTGTTTGAATTAGCTGGATTAAATGTTGCGTTTGACGGTCCACTTAACTGGCTCCAACTGCCTATGGCTGTTCCGTTAAGCACATTTGCAAGAATAGTTGTAGTGTATAAACCACATAAATTTATATCATTTCCTGCATTGGCTGTTACCGAATCGAATACTGAAACTGCCACAGTGTCCATTGCTAGCGGGCAGACACCATTGCTCATTGTCCAAATAAAATTAAAAGAGCCTTCTGTAAGTGAGGAGATATTTGTGTTGCTTGTGCTCGCGCTAGATATGGTTGCTCCAATAGGGTTCGAAATAGTCTGGCTCCAGGTACCATTAGCGCTTCCAATTATAGCATTGGCAGCGAGCGAGGTGTTGTAAATTCCACACAAATTTATATCACTACCAGCATTTGCAGTAACAGAATCGTAAACAAGTATTCTAATGCTGTCAATTGCTGCAGGGCACGTTCCATTGTTCATGGTCCAAATAAAATGGTGGGTGCCTTCTGAAAGGTTTGATATAGTTGTGTTTGCACTATCTCCGTTAATAATTGTTGCTATGGAACTATTATTGCTTGATTGAGTCCAATTCCCAAAGGCACTTCCAATGGCATTGTTTGCATACATTTTGATAGTATGAATTCCGCATAAGGCACTGTCGCTACCAGCCTGTGCAATTGGTGGATTGAAAAAATTTATGGTAATACTATCACGAATAATATGGCATACAGAGTTGCTTACAGACCAAATGAATTCATATGAACCCTCTTGTAGGTTACTAATTGTTGTTAGTGGAAGATTGATTGAAGAAATGTTCGTCAAACTTGGTCCAAATGATTGAGTCCATGTTCCGTTAGCTCCTCCTGTAGGGGTGTTTGCGGAAATATTTATTTGGGCTGCCCCACAATAGTTTGTGTCCATTGGTAGTGCTGCAACTGGAATGTTGTATATGGTTACAGAAGATGTGTCGTACGACAAACAATTAATCCTGTTTACAGTGAGGTAATAATCTGTTGTAAAGGGTGTTGTTGTTGAGTTCTGCAATACTAAAGTAGGATTTGCAATTAATGGATTGCTCAACCCTTGCGTGCTTTGCCAAGAGTAACTATATCCTGTTATAGCATTAGTGCCAAGCTGAACCGGTTGTCCACTGCAAATAATTGTGTCAAACGAGAGTTGCTTTAATTGTAAATTAAGTCCCATTGATGCAGAAAGGCATGAGCATGGGTTGTCTTCTTCTTCAATCGAAATAATTATGTTACATGCAGTTCCTGCAGGAAATAATATTGTATCTGTATGCGAATAAATTCCATTTTTAGGAATTAAAGCATTAATAATATCGGTAACAACAACGGTGTCTTGCCCATCAATAATTCCGTTGCTATTCAAGTCTTGATAGTATTTAATAGTCGTTCCATTAGCAGCAATAATTTGTTCGCCAATATTTTGTATGTCAAATTGTAAAAATGCTTTTTCTCCGGAAGGTGGATTTGGCACAGTATATCCACTCATGTTTACAAGGGAAAGATAGGCTTTGAAAGAGTGAATGTCAAGCGAATCAGCACCTGTTAAAACATTTATTCCACAGTTGTTTCCTGTAAGCGAACAGAACGCTTGAGAGCTACTTTTTGTAGAAGCATGTATTTTGTATAGTCCACAACTTAAACTATCGGGATTTGCAGTGAATGCAAAACTAAATGTACAACTATCTCCTGCTACTACCCCTTGAGGCATTTGCCAGGTGTAATATTCTTGTCCGTTTATTTGTTTGTGAACAGGAGAAGGTAAGGTTGGTGCATTATGAATTCCGGTAAAGCTTCCATTTGCATAAACAACATCTTTGGGTAATGCTATTGTAATGGAGTCTTGATTAACAAATGAGCCAGGCCCCATATTTACAACAGACACACTAAACGTGGTGGCGCCATTGCAAGAAGAAATAAATGCTTTAGATAGATTGATTTCAGTGGAATAGTTTGCTGCAGATGTTGTTGCTAATTGGCTTGCAAGTGTAAGAGCATTATTGAAATTGCTTCCACACGCACTTTTGCCTTTGATGGTAAACGATATAGGCGACCCTAAAAAATAGCTGCAATTGGTAATTACCTTAAACTTTAGATCAAACGTATTTAATGATCCCGAAATAATTCCTCTTAAGCCATTTGCTCCTATCGATGTATCGGAAGATGATATATTCCATTGATAGTTGTTCCCCGAAATGGCGGTAGGATCAGCTATTGAGTAAAATGTAGAAGATGAGCCTGTAAATTTAATTGTAGAAGAGTTATTAATAATCGAAACACCAGGAGGAAGTGCAGTCGATAAAAAAATATTGTAGGCAGTTCCAATATCTACATTCGTAGTATGCACTGAGTATTCAGCTGTGTCGCACAAGCTAATGTTAGATGGAGGTTGCGTAACCGATAGTTGAAACAGCGGTGTTTCCGGTATCAATTTTAATTTTATTTTTTTGCTTGGACAAGCCAATGTGTTTAAACTTGTTGGATAACTGCCGCAATTCCACCCCGCCTCTATAGTTATACTGTCCGGATTGCATGAAGTGTAAGTTGCGCAAATTTTGTAGTTTTTGGTAGTTGCGCCATTTAGCACACCAAGTTGATAAAATCCGTTTCCAGAAAGTGGAACAGTTGTGCCATTAGACATGTCTGTGATTGCGGTAATAGTAATTCCGCTTCCGGGTTGTTTGGCTATCCAAGTGTTAGGGGCATTTACATTTGTAACATTCGTTATGAAAATATCCCAACAGCCGGTGCTGTCTGGTGCAGTAATAGTGGGGAGACTAGATTGAATAAAAAAATCTGGACTCGAATAGGTTACAAAATCCTGGTTGATGCCACTAGAAACTAGTTTGTTGTAGGTGGTGTCCAAAATAGTATTCTTGTTGAATTTCCACCTGTAGTCAATTGGTTGCACAGCACTGCTTGCATTGCAAGATGATGTAAGCGTAAGTGTGATGGTTCCAACAAAGCCTTCATCACTTGGGTAAATTTGAGGGTTGGTTCCTTGAAAAAAACTATTTATTGGAAAAGCCAAGTTGGTGGTGTTGGCATTTATAGGAGTAATTGGATATGTTGGACTTTGTGTAAATACTAATGTTCCGGAGGTTCGTCTTTCATAAATACTTGCGCCTACTAAACTAAAGCCTGTTGGGATGATTGCAAAAGCGGTATCTAGTGTAATAAATTTTCTATACTCAAAAGGGAAGAAATTGCTCCAATTAACAAGATTTCCATTACTGTTTCCTATGAAAAAATAATAGTTCTGCGATACTGCAATATTTCCACAGCCATTAAGAGAAATGCTGCCAGGCCCCCAATTAGAAAAGGCATATCCTAAAATTGAAAAATTACCTTGAAACGAATTGCATGTATATCTTGTTGCTGCTCCGGGGTTAATTAAATTAGATGTTGATACAAAAAAGGAGTTTGTTACATTGCATGTAACAATTTGGGCTCCAATATTATTTTTAACTCTGTAACTGGCTGAAAAAACTACAGAGTCGTTGTTTTGGTAAGTAAAACCAGGTGAGACACAACCATATTTTACTAGTGTATCTGCATGTAAGCTATATCTAAAAGTGGCAGCTCCGCTGGTGGCATGTAGTTTTATAGAATTGCAAGTTGCAAATAGATTTCCGCCTCTGTAAATTAATATTGTTCCACCAAGAGGAGCTAGATTATTCCCACCAGGACTTATAACAGAATGAACTACTAGATTTTTCCAAGATGCGAAAACGGAATTGGTAGCGATAGTAGCATAGAAAGTAGTCTTTATAGTATCTCCGTACATTGCTCTGTCCTTTCTAATTGTATTCGGGTTAAGGTTTCCTAATGCATCGGGTAGCCCATCATCATTATTATCCGGCTTTCCAAAATTAACTCTTCCTACGTCAAAATTTTTAAAATTTAGCCCTAGGCAGCTTACAGGACAAATAATATTTACACTTGCATTGGTATTGGAAATAGGTATTTCGCATGTGCAAGCAGATGTTGTTGGAACATAGAGTAATGAGGCATTAACATTACCCACTCCTCCCGAACAACTAGTACAATTGGCTGTTAGGTTAATCAGAATCTGCGCCTGCTGCAAGCTAAATGGAGGAGTTCCGGGAGAAAAAATTGCTGTAACCTGATTTCCTGTTTGTGTTACAGATGTGGGCATCCAAGTGGCAGAGCTGGTGGCAGATAGAATGGACACAGCTCCGATTGTGTTGCTAAATGTTACACAGGCAGGCAATGTAAACACAACTTTCCAATGCCCTCCGGTGCTTGTAGGATAAGTAAATTGGTAGCTGTTAACCATAAAATTAAATGTCCCGGTGTTGCCGGAAACCAAGCTTGATGGGGAGTTGTTGTTTGTTAGAAAACCGGTAAGTGAAGAATAAACTCTTCCCCAAGTAGGTGTTATGTTAAAATTATTTTGGCAAATGTCTTCGTAGTTGCCGCTAAACATCCATCCATTCATTGTTCCTCTTGTACAACAGGTTTCAACATCCCATTTTATAATTACCGAATCCCCTCCATTAATTACAGGTATTTGTATGGTAAACCCACCTAGTGGTGTTGTTGTGTTTAAGCAAGCTCCGGCATTTGCTGTCGAAGAGTATAATGGATTTATAATTGTAGCAGGAACAGGTGCTCCATTATTTGTTTTTATAGTAATGCTGTTTGCAACAATTTGCGAAAGCAGCCCAATATGAAACCCGGATCCTGTTGATTGATAAATATTCAAGTTCACATTTACGGCATTACCCGCACCAACTGCATTTCTTATTACTACTGATTGAGTATTGTAATTTCCAACACCAAGGCAAGCACTTTGCGATCTTGTTGGAGTAAAAACAAGGTTAGGTGTAAGCCCTGGAAAGGTTATGTTTGCTGTTGTAGATGCACTTTGACACGTTTGGTTATCACAACCCCACGATGCTTGTATGTTCGATTGAACGCCAGCACAATTTGTTATTGAAACATTTTCGCATATCACAATACTCTCTCCACTTTCAAATAAGGTGTCTCCATCACCAATAGAAGTAAAATCAACGCCATTTAACGTAACAGTTTCTGTGTTCGCGTTCGATGTCCATGTTCCTTTGTTAACAGAAGTTATCGTTATTCCGCTGCCATGTATATCTGTAAATACAAACTGTTTTAAGGAGCCTAGTCCTCCGTTTGTTACTGTAGCACATCGTGTAAAGCTTCCACCCACAGTTCCTGCAAACGATTGATTGGAAAATGCAGGAATAGTAAGATTGGCTTGCTTAATTGTATATGTTGCCGAAGTGAACGTGTTGGTAAATGTTAATGAGTTGCTGCTGGTATATTTTACAGCCATTGTGTTTTGCGTTAGCTGAGACGGTTGAACATTACAATTGGCATAAGCAAAGAATGTGAATGTTGTGGCTGTTTGTGATGCAATTGGATTTAGTGAAAAAGTTGGAGCAGTTAAATTGCTAATATTTGATTCAAAAGCATTAGATACAGAGCCTGTATGGTATGTAATCCCCGCTGGCATTGTTACTGTTACTGTTATAGCACTTAAATTAAATGCAGAAGGATTATTTATGGTTATAGAGAATAAGCCATTATCGCCACACGCATCTAACGATTGCGGAATGGTGGAGTTTACAGTAATTAATTGAGCTTGGGTTTTTAAAATGCAGCATTGTAATGCGAAGAAAAGTAGAAGTATTGAAAATGGACGTTTTTGTAATCCTTTAGACATATGTTCAATTTACACTTAAAAGTTTCGTATTCCAATCAAATATGTTGTTAAATGAAAAGGTCTAACTTGATTGAATTTCTTCAGAATTAGAAGCAACATGCTGCCGTTTTACGAAGAATAGTTTATAAAGTTGCAAAATAGCTTTATCGTGGGTACCCATATTATTGCAGCATCTTTATATTTTTTGTAAATTAAGGATATGCGTAATTTGGTTGGAGTAAGTATCGTATTTTTTTTACTTTTTTTTTCATGTAAAAAAGATGGTTTGGAAACTATTCAAGACAATGGACCGTGTGATAGTTCCGTTGCCACCTACAATACTATTGTAAAACCAATTATTGTTGCTAAGTGTGCAACTGGAACAGCCTGTCATTCTCCGGGATTTTATAAAGGAAATTTTAATAATTATTCTACTGTCAAAAGCAAAGTAACTAATAAGTCTTTTTATAATAGGGTTTTTGCAAGTAAAACATCACCAATGCCTCCTGTAGGGTCAAAGTACGGTGCACTTACAAAGTGTGAAAAAGCGTTGATAAGAAAATGGCTAGATGAAGGAGCCCAGAATAATTAGAACACCTTTTAGGGTTCGTTTTTTAAATTACCGTTACAAAATTCTACAAACAAATTCTTTTAAGTACCTTTGATTTCTTGTGAAAACAAAATAATAACCAAGTGAAAAGACTTGCCACTGTTTTAAAGTATATTAAAAACTACAAAGGATATGCTGCATTAAATATATTCTTGAACGGACTTTCCATTGTTTTTTCGTTGTTTTCTCTTACCATGGTAGCTCCATTCCTGGATTTGCTATTTATGAAGGACCCTAAAGAATATGAAAAGTATTTGTTGAAGGGTAAGCCCGAACTTGCGGCAAATGTCGACTCTATTGTGGATGTATTTTACTATCAACTCAGCTCCTTAATAGTAGAGGAAGGAAAACTGAACGCATTAATTTTTATTTGCATCCTTATTATCGTATTTATTTTTCTTAAGAATATCACACGTTATTTTGCCCAATTCTTTTTGGCAAATGTTCGCAATGGTGTTGTTAGAGATTTGCGCAATGATTTGTATAAGAAAACATTAGAACTTCCAATCTCTTATTACAATAACGAAAGAAAAGGAGATGTAATGTCGCGTATGACAACCGATGTGCACGATATAGAATGGGCAATTATGAGTTCGCTAGAAATGCTATTCAGAGACCCAATAAATATTATTTTGGTGTTAGCTACGCTGTTGTTTATGAGCGCAAAACTAACCTTGGTTGTGTTTATTTTACTGCCTGTTCCGGGTTTTGTAATTGGGAAGATAGCTTCTAGTTTGAAAAAAAGTTCGTTTAACGCAAAAGAAAAATTAGGATTGCTCTTTTCTATTTTAGAAGAAACTCTTTCGGGAATGCGTATTATTAAAGGGTTTAATGCAGAACAGTTTACGCAAAATAGGTTTGATAAATTAAATCAAGAATACACCGATATACAAATTAAAACCTATCGAAAAAACGATTTGGCTTCCCCGTTAAGCGAGTTTTTGGGAGTTGCTGTTTTGGTAGTATTAATTTATGTAGGAGGGAAAATGGTAATTGACGAAGATTTGAAAGCATCGTTATTTATAACTTTCATTGCCATGTTTTCGCAAATTTTAGCACCGGCTAAGGCGCTTACAATTGCTTGGTACAATGCGCAAAAGGGAGTTGCTTCTATAGAACGTATCGAAAAAATATTTAATTCAGATGTTGTAATTTATGAATCGGAAGGGGCCAAGCCAATTGATTCGTTTCAGAAACAAATTAAATATGAGGGTGTTTCTTTCTCTTATAAAAAGGGCGATTCGGGATGGGTGTTAAAAGATATTAATCTTGTTATCCCGAAAGGCAAAACAATTGCACTTGTTGGGCAGTCCGGTTCCGGGAAAACAACAATGGCAGATATGCTTCCTCGCTTCTACGATTGCGATAAGGGAAATTTGTCTATCGATGGTGTTTCTGTAAAAGACTTGAAGATAAAAGATTTGCGAAGCTTATTGGGTATTGTTACACAAGAATCTATTTTATTTAATGATACCGTTTTTAATAATATTGCTTTTGGAATACCAGGCGTATCTAAAGAACAAGTTATAAATGCTGCAAAAATTGCCAATGCCCACGATTTTATAATGAAAATGGATGGAACCTACGATGCTAATATTGGCGATAGAGGTGGTAAATTATCCGGAGGACAACGCCAACGGATAAGCATCGCTCGTGCTGTGTTAAAAAATCCTCCTATTTTAATTTTGGACGAGGCCACATCTGCATTAGATACTGAATCGGAAAAATTGGTGCAGGACGCATTAGATAATTTAATGCGTAATAGAACCTCTATAATCATTGCACATCGCTTGTCAACGATTATGCATGCAGACGAAATTGTAGTGTTGCAGCAAGGAGAGATAGTAGAACGTGGTACACACCAAGAATTGCTGTTGCACAACGGCACGTATAAAAAACTATACGATATGCAATCGTTTACTGCATAATTGTTTGCTTTTAACCCTATATCTTACTAAATTAGCCTTTCACATATAAAATTTAAAAGATGAAAAAATATCTACTATCAATCTTAGCTATCACCTCTTTTGTACTTAGCGGATTTGCTCAAGTTCCTAATGGAGGATTTGAAAACTGGACAGTTGCCACATATCCCGATCCAGTGGGTTGGCCATCTGCCAATATTTTGGTGTTTGCAAATCCAAGCAACCCTCGTTCGGTTTACCAAGCTACCGCAACAGCCGATGTGCACGGTGGTGCTTCTGCTATGGCTATACATACTGTTTCGTTAGTAACAAATCCATTACCAACTATGCTAGATGACGTTTGGGGGATTTGTATGACAGGTTATGTTGCGTTTCCTAATCTAAAGCAAGGTTTTGCAAGTACTCAAAAACCATTGCAAATGGAGTTTTATGCAAAGTACACTCCCAACGGAGTTGATACTGCAATTGCATTAGTTTGGTTGCAAAAAAGAAATGGTTCTCAAGTGGATACAATTGCTGCTGGTGGGACTATTCTAACAGGTACAACATCCACATATGCTCAATATACAACCGTATTGAATTACAATCCTAATTATGCGCATTTAACACCGGATACAATGGTAGTTGTGTTCTCGTCAAGTGCATTGTATGAGGCAAACAGAAAAGTTGGAAGTGTGTTGTATGTTGATGATGTTACTCTTACTGGAACATACAATAGCGTGAATGCAATAGATGCACCGGAAGTATCTGTGTTTCCTAATCCAGCAAACACGGAGTTAAATTTTTCTAACGTTCCTTCTTCTGCCACAAAAATTATTGTGTACGACATTGCCGGTAGAAAACAGTTAGAGCAAAATCTAACAAGTGTTAGTTTGAATATAGATACACAATCGTGGAATGCAGGAGCATATTCTTATGAGTTGCTAGACAGTAAGTCGAATGCAGTTTACAGAGGTAAGGTCTTGATAAAACATTAGAATAGCATAAATTAAAATTTGATTACAAAGAAAGGGCGATAAGCCCTTTCTTTGTTTATATACAACACAATATTTACTTTCGGCTTTCGGTTTACATAAAAATGAAAATATTAATTATTCGTTTTAGTTCTATTGGAGATATCGTTTTAACAACGCCTGTTATTCGATGTCTTAAAAAGCAATTAAGCGATGTTGAAATTCATTACCTAACCAAAAAAGCATACGTAGATTTAGTGGCTCCAAACCCCTATGTATCTAAGGTATATACTTTGGATGCGAGCTTGAAGGAAGTATTGCCTAGCTTGAAAGCAGAGCAATACGATTATGTAGTTGATTTGCACCACAACCTTCGATCCTTTTTAGTGAAGTCTAGTTTGGGAAAAAAGTCAGTTGCATTTAAAAAATTAAATATCGAAAAATGGCTATCGGTTAATTTTAAATTAAAAGCACTACCCAACACACATATTGTAGATAGGTATTTGCAAACAGTTGAGAAGTTAGGTGTTGTAAACGATAATGATGGCTTAGATTTCTTTATTCAAACAGATGAAAAGCCTTTATTGGAGAAGCTGGGAGCCGTTCTGAATAGGTATGTTGTGTTTGCAATTGGAGCAAAATTTGCAACAAAGCGTTTGCCGAACGAAAAAATTTATTCGCTCCTAACTAAGGTTAATAAACCGATTGTACTGATAGGAGGGAAGGAAGATGTTGCTAATGCAGCCAGTATAGCATCGAAGGTAGATGTTATAAATTTGTGTGGTTTGCTTACGTTGCATGAATCGGCAATTGTTTTAAAGTATGCAAACACCGTATTAACACACGATAGTGGTATGATGCATATTGCAGCTGCATTAAAGAAAAAAATTATTTCTATATGGGGCAATACAATTCCGGAATTTGGAATGTATCCCTACTTGCCGGGGCCGGCTTCTCAACTAATTGAGGTTAAAAATCTTTCGTGTCGTCCGTGTTCTAAAATTGGATTTAATGCTTGCCCGAAAAAGCATTTTAAATGCATGAATGCTATTGATGAAAACAGTATTTTGAAAAGCATTTGATGTAAGTGTTGGGTTGGAATTAAAAATATTTTTTAGCAAAAGAGTAAAGGTTGAAATTATCTTTGCCTATTTCTTGCTCAACCTCTTTTCGTATGTCATTTTTATTTATGGCTCTCATTTTATTGTGTTGAATTAATGAAAAAATTTTTTCAGCAAGTAAAATAGCCCTGTTGCCTGTGTTTGCTGCAATTTTTTGATGCTCGTTTATTTTACTTAAAAGCAAGTCAATCCCTTCTCCTTTTGTGGCAACGGTTTTAAGTACCGGAGCTTCCCAGTTTTGGGTGTGTCGGCTTTGTGCCAACTGCGTTAAATTTTTTATAAAGCTGTCGCTTCCCGCCCTGTCGCTTTTATTTACAACGTAAATGTGCCCAATTTCCATAATGCCAGATTTGATGGTTTGCACCTCATCTCCGGATTCGGGTACCAGCGCCAGCACCACCGTATCCGCCAATCCAACAATTTCTACTTCCGATTGTCCTACCCCAACTGTTTCTATAAAAATATAATCGAAGTGTGCATTTTTAAGAACCTCAACCACCTCAACCGTTTTTGCAGATAAGCCTCCAAGTGCACCTCGCGTAGCAAGAGAACGTATATATACATCGGGATTGTTAAAGTGGTCGCTCATGCGAATTCTATCTCCTAAGATAGAACCACTGGTAAAAGGCGATGTTGGGTCTATTGCAAGCACTGCAACACGTTTTTTTTGCAGTGTTATTTTCGAAATAAGTTCATTCAGCAAACTGCTTTTCCCGGCTCCAGGAGGCCCTGTTATTCCTATAACAGGAATTGTGGTTACATTTTTTAAACTAGATAGAATATCTTCAAATCCATCTAGCTCATTTTCTACAATAGTAATACATCTCGCTAACGAGCGTAAATTGGAGTAACTTAAATCGATTGCTAACGGATGCATAACCCTAAAATACTAATTATCTGTAACAAAAAGGAAGTGCCTTAGGTATTCAATTTTATTTATAATTTTAGTATATGCAAGTGCAATTGTCTGTAGTAATAATAACCTATAACGAGGAGAAAAATATTGCTCGTTGCATAGATTCGGTTTTATCAATTGCTGATGATATTGTGATTGTTGATTCATTTTCGAAAGACAAGACTGAGGAAATTTGTAAATCGAAAGGCGTTCGTTTTGTGCAACATGTTTTCGAAGGACACATTCAACAAAAAAATTATGCTATTACGCAAGCTCAATATCCATACGTATTGTCGCTAGATGCAGATGAAGCGCTAGATGAGCAACTGCAAAAGTCGATTATGCATGTAAAGGAAAATTGGGAAGCAGACGGATATGCAATGAATCGGCTAACAAATTATTGTGGAAAGTGGATTCGCCATTGTGGTTGGTATCCGGATACGAAATTACGTTTGTGGGATAGCAGGAAGGGAAGTTGGGCGGGTGTTAATCCACATGATAAATTCGAATTGCACGAAGCTAAAAGTACTGTAAGGCAATTGACGGGCGATATATTGCATTATAGTTATTACACCAAAGCAGACCATTTTAAGCAAGTAAATTATTTTACCGATATAGCCGCTAAAGCCAATTACGAAAAGGGAAGCCGGGCTACTGTGTTTCATTTGCTTGTTAGTCCCATTGTAAAATTTTTTAAAGATTATATCTTCAAACTTGGCTTTTTGGATGGTTGGTATGGCTTACAGATTTGTATAATATCTGCCTATGCAACTTTTTTGAAATATAGAAAAATGATGAAGCTACAATAGCATGTTGAAAGAAAATTCCAAAATTATTATTAGCAGAACGGATAGCATAGGAGATGTTATTTTAACACTTCCGCTGTGTGGATATTTAAAGCAGAAGTATCCTGCTATAAAAATTTATTTTTTGGCAAGTGCTTATACGATACCGGTTGTTGCTTGTTGCGAGTATGTAGATGAAATAATAAATTTCGATGAGCTGAAAAGCGGAGATGGTGCAGAAAAATTAAAGAACTATTCGGCTGATATACTGATTCATGTTTTCCCTAATAAGTTGGTGGCAAAGCTAGCTAAGCAGGCTCTGATCCCAAATAGAATTGGAACTTCTCATCGTTTTTTTCATTTGTTTACATGTAATAGGCTAGTAAATTTTACGAGAAAGAAATCTGATTTACATGAAGCGCAGTTAAATTTTAAACTTTTACAACCATTAGGAATAACTGCCATTCCAACACTTTCGGAGATGCATGCGTATTATGGATTAACTAAATTGAAATCGGCAACGCACGCGCTTCCGAAAACTTTTATCGATCCTCTAAAATTTAATTTAATAATACACGCCAAATCTAAAGGCAGCGCTAGGGAGTGGCCGATAGAAAATTATAGCCAACTAATTGATGCATTACCTCCGGAAAAATATAATATTATTATTAGTGGAGTACCTGCAGATGCAGAGGCTCTAAAAGTGCTTGTAAATAAACCCAATGTGGTAAATGTGGTAGGTAAGTTGAAATTGGATGAATTTATACTTTTAATTTCTATGTGCGATGGATTATTGGCTTGTAGTACAGGTCCACTGCATATTGCAGCTGCCTTGGGTAAATTTGCATTGGGTATTTATCCTCCAATGAAACCGATTCATCCGGGTAGATGGGCGCCAATTGGAAAAAAGGCCGAATATTTAGTGTTAGATAAATCGTGTAACGATTGCAAGAAAAACAGGTTGTGTAAATGTATTAATGAAATTACTCCTAAGCAGGTTTTACTCCGACTTACTAGCTATACTGCTTGATAAACGCGGGTTGTAAATGAATAAGAAGAAGCATGTAAACAGCGAAAAGAATGTTGCTCCTACCTGTGTTTCTAGCGTGTCCTCTGTAAGCATTGACAATAAAAGCATAGCGTAAAACGCCAAAAATAAAAGCGACTTATTATAGTTAACAATCGTAAGAAGACAAACCAAGAATATTATCATGCCCACAACACCAAGTGCCACGGCAATTTCTAAATATTGATTGTGAGCTCTTCGCCTGTTTTCTGGTGTTAGCGGAGAATTCATTTTTTCGTATTCTTGAGCAAAAGCCTGTTTCACATCCCCCGTTCCTACACCAAAAAATAGGTTTGATTTTATAATTCGAATAGCGGTTTGCCAATATTCAAATCGTTGGGTAACGGAATGGTTGCTTGGATTCTCGCCATCAATATAGCTATCAATCTCCCAAATTATTTGATGTATTCGTATCGCAATAGAATTTTTTTGCAGATAGGTATAATTGGGAATTCCATTTTCAATTGCCAGAATCTCTTTATCTGTAAGTCTTTTCAGCGCCTCGCCATTTTTCAATTCACCCTTCGATGTCAAAAAGCGGATGAGTGTGTGTTGCAGCGTATTTCCTTTTTTATCTAGTGAATCAAAGTTTAGTTGACTTCGTTTACTCCATTCTTCTCTTAATTCAGGAAAACAAACATTTATCCATATTAATCTCCCATTTTCACTTGTTCTCGATTTTAAATCGTGCAAGTAGTATGCTCCTTTTTCAGTTTTTTCCAATGCAATTTCTTTACTGTTTAAGGCTTTGTTTTTTAGTTTGTAATAACTATTTGTTTGGTAATATATAAATGCAACAACGCTAATCCCTAATGATATTGCAACAAACGAAATTCCCATTTTGTAAAAAGGGGGTACATTCTTATAGCTGTAAAATAAAATAACTGCTGTGCCCGTAAATGCAATTACAATAATTCCTGTAAGCGATTGAAGTAAAAAAAGAAAATAGGTAAACCAAATTGCCAGTAGAATACAAATTATTTTTGTACTCAATTTTCCTTGTGTGAAAATCAAATTGAACGAAAAAAATATTGCTAAACAAACCATTAATGAAAAGCGAATATGGGATACAAATATGGAAATGTCTCTTGCATCGTTTACGATGGTGCTTGTATAGCCTTTTAATACTAATACGCTAACAATGGAGCTAATTAAGACAAAAGATAAAAATAAGTAGACCAAAAAATATTTGTGTTCCTTTTTTAATTGTGGTCCGGTTGAAATTAATAGAGGTAGCAGTAGTAAAGGGATTTTTTTTCGTATGTCTTCAAATCCATAGGCCCAATCGGAAGAGTAAAAAAGCCCTAGTATGTGAATGAAAAAAATAATACTTATAAGTATAGCGGGAGTAGAATAAATAAACACACGTAACTTTTTTTTGTAATCACCTTCAAGTATCCAATTTCCGAGCAATGTAAATTGTGCAACACTTAATAGAAATTTTGACCATGGCATGCCAATCATTAGCATGGACATGCCAATTAGGTAAGTGTAATAGTGAAACTTCCTTTTGTTTTCGGGGGTATTAAACAACGCGCTAATCAAAGTACTAAAATTGATTTTATTTGTCTTTTGGAGTTTTGTTTAAAACCTGCTGATTGAAAGGTTTGTCTGCTTTTTCTATTGTTGTTAGAATACCAGAGTATTTAGCCTTGTCGTTTAGTAATGCAATAGCTTCTTTAGCTTCTACATCATACTTAAGGCTAGATTCAAGTCGTCCGGTTTGGTAATAGTAGCGTGATGCAATTTCAGACTCAAGTAGCTCTTTAATTTCCTGTTTATACGTTTTTAAATCCTCCTTTTTGTTGCTTGCAATTTTATTTTTCAACGCCTCGTATTCTAATTTAATACTTTCATAGTATTTTTCTTTCTCAGCATCTTCCTTAAACTCTTTTAGTGCTGATTCGCTTAAGGTGGTGTATTCGTAATCTTTTCCTTCTAATGATTTTACAAATAATTCGTATTCGCTATCAGAGAGTGTAAACTCTTTTGGACTTTTAATAGTCGGATTTTTAATTCGATATTGGGTAGCAAAATCAAATATTAGTCCCTTAGAACTGAGGGTAGCCGAAATGTTGCTGTATTTCTTGTCATCCATCGATATGTCCGGCTTTACTCCACCACCATCATAAACAATACGATTATTTTTTGTTTTGAATGCCGTAATAAGCGAATCGGCAATTTTGTCAACTCCGCCATCTTCGTTACGATGCGCGTAATCAAGTGCTTGAATACATCTTCCACTAGGAATGTAATATTTGGCAACAGTAACTTTTAATTGCGCGTTGTAGCTTAACGGACGAGTTTGCTGAACTAGGCCTTTGCCGTAAGTGCGTTGACCAATGATTACGCCCCTGTCTAAATCTTGTATAGCTCCGGAAACTATCTCCGCTGCAGATGCCGAGCCTCTATCAACTAATACTGCAATCGGAATTTCTGTGTCAATAGGGTTGTTTGTAGCTTTATGAGATTTGTCCCATTCTTTTATTTTCCCTTTCGTGTTTACAATATCAGTTCCTTTTTCTACAAAAAGATTTACAATATCAACGGCTTCTTTTAGCAAACCTCCCGGGTTTCCTCTCAGGTCGAGTATTAAATACTTGAAATTCGGATTTTTTTTAAGTTCCAAAAAAGCGCTTTTTACTTCGCCTGCCGCATTTTCTGTAAATCCGGTAAGCTTTATCAATCCGCTATTTTCATTTATCATTCCGTAATATGAAACATTTTTTACTTTAATATCTTCGCGAACAATTGTTTTCTCAATCGTTGCGGCTTCGCCTTCTCGTTTAATTAATAGCTTAGCCGATGTTCCCGGCTGACCTTTTAGGAGCTTACTAATTTCATCTGTTTTTTTTCCTTTTACAGAAACGCCATTTACTTCCAAAATAATGTCGCCAGCTCTTAAATCAGCTTTTTGTGCTGGGTAGCCCTCGTATGGTTCTGAAACAACTACATATTCGTCTTTTTGCCGAATTAGCGAACCAATTCCACCGTATTGCCCGGTAGTCATGTATCGGTAGTCTTCAATATCTGATTCGGGTATGTAATTAGTATAAGGATCGAGCGACTCTAACATAGAATCAATTCCTTTTTTCATCAAATCTCCTGGCTTCGTCTCATCTACATAATACACATTTAATTCTCTATAAAGGGTGGCAAAAATGTCTAGGTTTTTAGACACTTCGAAGTAATCATCAACAAAGGCAAAGGAGCTTATTACAGAGGCTCCGATTAAAAGCCCGATGAAGAAATGTTTTGTTTTTTTTACGAAAGAAAAAATGTTTTTCATATAAAAATGTATAAAATAGCTACTAGAAAAAACTAAATCAAGGTACCGGGTCGTATCCGCTTTTTTTGTTCCATGGGTTACAGGACAAAATGCGTTTAAACGTTAAGTATCCGCCCTTAAAAGGACCGTGTTTTTTTATTGCCTGAATACCGTAGTGCGAACAACTTGGTGTGTACTTGCACGATGGCATTAGCAATGGCGAAATAAACACCTGATACCCTTTAATTAAATATACAAAAATAGAGCCAATTAACCTATTCATTACTTTGTATTAAACGGTTGATTAATTTAATTGTTGCGTTCTCAATTACCTCAGACGATGATTTTTCGGCAGCAATATATGTAAATAGCAGTAAGTTGGTTTGGTTGGGGCTATTTAGATTAGTATTTGCCAATAGCAAGTGCTTATTTTTTCGAATCGATTCTTTTAATTGGCGCTTAATCCTATTTCTGTCAACAGCCCTCTTAAACAGTCTTTTTGGGGCTGTTGCTGCAAATAAAAAAGGTTGTTGTGATGGATGGTTGTCCGATTTTAAATAGCTGAGCTTAATTGGAAAAACAGTAAATCCTTTTCCTTTTTTAAAAAGTAAATCAAAGTCAGCTTTGCTGCAAATACGCAATGCTTTAGGATAGTTGGCTAAAACCATAAAGCACAAATGTGCATTAAAAAATTATCTTTTTGATTTCTTTTTTAACGCTTTTTTAGGTTTTGGGCTTTTTTGAATTTTTTTGGTTTTGCTTGAAGTCTTTTTTGCTACAGGCTTAGTTGCTTTTTTTGCGGGTTTACTTATTTTCTTTACAGCCTTTTTGGGTTTTGCAGCTTTTTTGATTGGCTTACTTATCTTTTTTGCTGCTGGTTTGCTTACTTTTTTTATTATAGTCTTTTTTGCAACCGCTTTTGCAGCTTTTGTTTTTTTTGTAGCGGTTTTTTCTACAACCACCACAGCTTTTTTCGTTTCTTCTTTTTTGGGTTTTTCGATAACTACAGGCTTCAGTTCGGGTTTGGTAAGTAAAATTTGTGGAGCCTTATCAGGATTTTTTATGAAAAGTTCAATTGCCATAGGCATAGACGGAGCTTCTAGAGTAGGGGCAGACAGGTTTAGCTTTAGTCCGGCATCAATTACCGCCTTGGCTGTATTTACGCCAAAAGCTGCAATTTTAGTTTGGTTTTGTTTGAATTTTGGAAAATTATCAAACAACGAGCGGATGCCATTCGGGCTAAAGAATACCAGCATGTCGTAATTAACTTTTGCAAGTTTTGATAAGTTGCTAGATACTGTACGAAACAAAACTGCTTCGGAAAAATTAATATTAAGGCTTTTAAGCAGTTCCGGAACGTCTTCGTTGTGGGTATCTGAGCAAGGGAACAAAAATTTGTCCTCTTTGTGTTTTTTTAATACATCAGCAATATCGCTAAGCGCTTTTACGCCATGAAATATTTTACGTTTACGATACACCACGTACTTTTGTAAGTAATAAGCAATAGCTTCCGAAGGGCAAAAATATTTCATTGTTTCAGGAACATTTATGCGTAGCTCACTGCATACTCTAAAAAAATGATCAATCGCATTACGACTTGTCATTATAATGGCATGATGCTCTAAGATATTTACACGTTCTTTTCTAAACTCTTTTCCAACTACGCTTTCAACGTGTGTAAAGGGAATAAAGTCGATTTTTATTTTATACTTAGAAGCCAGGTCAAAATAGGGAGATCTTTCTGTTTCGGGTTTAGGTTGCGCTACTAGAATGCTACTTATTTTCACGTGAATAGATTTTTTTTAAGTTGTTAATGCCCCACTTTAACTTAATAATAGCTTTTTATAGGTTCTCAATTTGGTTTTCTGCCAAAACAAAAAATTAACTTATTAAAAGCTTTATTAATACGACCAATGGTAAAATTTCAAGGGTGCAAAGATACAAAAACAAATAGAATTTTCCAACTCTAAGTTGCGAAAATCCCGACTCAAACATTCGGAAAAGCTTGTATGCGTTGAATAACAATAATAAAAAGAAGGATGTAACAAATAATTTATCCGAAGAAACAAAAGGGGTAAATTGAATAATGGCAATGATCGGAAATATAAAAAAGGTCAATATCGAGTTGTAAAGCACTACACTTGAAATATGATGATTGGTTTGTGCTGTTGCGCTAAAGGTGTTTCCTATTAATGAAATAACAGCAATCTTAATTGCGTAGAAAATAAAAACAAAAGTAAAAATACGAAAGTAGTTGTGCGGTGTTAATCCAATGTAAGAGTCAAAAAAATGAAAGTTGGTGTTTACTTGTAAGCAAAACAAACTCATCAAGGTTAAAAACAATACGGAAAGAACAATAGTTAACCGATTGGCTATTGGATTGTCTTTTCGTGTTGCACCTTCTGTGTTTCTGTTAGACAAAAAAGATTCCAATAAGCCAGTTAAGCGTTTGCGATAATTTTTCCGTACCAAAATAAATAGGGCATAACAAAGTATGAGAATCCATCCCAACCATGTGATGTTATTAAAATAGTGTATGCTGGGCTTGGTGCTTTTGGGCTGGAGTTCGTGGTTTTTAAAAAGGTTGAATGAGGCTAACGAGTCTGGTTTAGTTGGCTCGGCTACCTTAATTACGCTTTTTGTTTGTAAAGAATCATCTGCCTTTGTTTGTGGCTCGGAATGATTTTTTTTAGAAGTTTTTTTTTCTTCTTTTAATTTCTCTTTTTTTTTGCTCTTCCTCTCCTGCCTTTTTTCTTTTTTCTTTTTTGTATTTAATGAGTCAAGCATGAATATGGCAAACAGAAATTAAGAATAATTAAAAATTAAATACTCTAGAAATGTTGAATCCTAACTTGTATCCCCCTTTTGTCCAAGTATCGTTTGTAAAGGGAATAAAATTGTTTTCTACAATGCCTGTTGCATTTGTAAAATCGACATGAAATACGTGCCCTCCGGTTTCTACTTCAAATCCTACTGCCAAAGGGTTGTAGAAAGGGGTGGTTGGGTTTTTAGTTCTGTAATCAGAAACTACATAGAAGTAGTCGGCTAATAAACAAAAGCGTTTTGTTATTTTAATACGTCCTCCAAATCCAACGGATAGTATCCCATTTTCATCTTCTTTTCCGTTATCAGGATTAATATAGCGTTTTACAAAATTGCGATGAACATATGTTGGTAAAATTTCTATTGAGATTCTGTCGGAAAGTTTGCTGGCAATAATCAGCTGGCTTGTATATGAAATTCGGTGTATTGCTTTGTTTTCAATTACCCCCACTGTTCCTGCGTAAAAGTCGGTAGATCGTTGTGGATTATAGCCAGCCATTAAAAAAAGTGCAGCCGAAATGGGCATCTTTTTTTTCTTTTGTTCTAAAAACCTAAATTTTATAGAACCGTCTATTAATTCGTTCATTTTGCTGCGAGCAATTCCAACGGCAAGTTTGTCGGTTATTCCATAGTCAAAAGAGAAGCGGATGTCATTGGAGTTGTCTAATCCCCAAAGTGTATGTACTCCACCGTTGCTTTTTTCACCCATATTCCCAAACCGATGTGTTATTCTAAAATCTAGCGTGTTTTTTTTTACCGATTCAGTTGTTTGTGCGTTTATGATTTTGGTAGTTTTAAAGGTAGCGCTTACTTTCTCGTTTAATGCTTCGCTTTTGGCATCCGGTTCTACAAGGCTAAGTAAGTCTTCTTGACAAAAAACATTGGTTGTAATAAAGATAAAAACAAGTAGGGTGTTTATTTTTTGCATAATCTAAAAAGAGCTAATTAATTATTTTTTAAAAGGTTCAAGTGTTGAGTTGATTTTTACTTCTACATCTTCGGCAATGTTTTTTACATACAAGCTGGGCACTTTCACATTGTGGTCGGCTATGTGTACATTAAATTTAGAAACAACGGTAATTTCTCCGCCTTTAATGGTAAGAGTTCCATCAATAGTTCTTTCTTTTGTTACTCCATGTATTTCAAGATTCCCTTTTACGGTTACTTTGTGTTCTCCATCTTTTGTATAGTCTATGGTTTCGGAAATTTTTCCTTTGAAAATGGCATACGGAAACTTGTCTGTTTCCATGTAGTTTTCATTAAAATGTTCCTCCATTAAAGGTTTCTCAAACTTAAAACTGACAATAGGAATTCGCACTTGAAAATCTCCGGTAGCAGTATTCATAATAGGCACAGCCACTTTATTTTTAGCTTCTATGTTTTCTAGCGGTGAGGAGGAAAAGAAACTTATTTCGCACGATTTAGATTTGTAAATCTGAGATTTTGCTACAATTGTAGTAACAAAAAGTATATAAAGGATAAGTGTTGTTTTTTTCATATTGTATGGATTGCAAATATCATGCAATTTAACATTTATTATAAATAAATTTTTATGTGAGTTAAAATTAACAGCGCCAGGTTTTTCTTATTTATTTACAATTTTCTAACGCTAACTGTTAAATAGGAAAGCTAATTTTGAAACACCGGTTACTTCTTGCCATGTGTGCTGTAATAATAAAGTACAGAGAGTACTTGATTTTTATTTTTTTTTAAGGTAACTTACTAATGCTTAACCCTATTACCCAATTTATGAAACCCCATTTTCAATCTTTTGTGTTCAGCAAAAGTAGATGCACAAATTTTATCCATTCTTTATTTGCACTTTTCTATTTTGGGTTGTTTTCTCCATCTTACTTTGCACAACAAATATTAATTCATAATGGAACAGAGAGTGATTGCGACTTTACGCTCTATGATACAGGTGGAGTAAGCGCTGCAGGATATTCAGCCAATCAAGATTTTACTCTTACAATCTGTCCAGATAATCCTGGGTCGGCAATAAACATTACATGGTTTACCTTTAATTTAGGCTCCGGAGATTTTATGGAATTGTATGATGGCAACTCCATGTCTGCTCCAAGTCTTGGTTCGTATTCCGGAAGCCAGCTAAACAATAAAGTTTCATACGCTTCAATTAATAATCCTTCCGGCTGTTTAACATTGCATTTTGTTTCCGATGCCACAAATCATGGTGTGTTTAATGGAGCAGTTAAATGTGAAATTCCATGTGCATATCCTAATGCAGGCGTTGTTTTACCTACCACACCTACAATCCAAATTTGTAAAGATCAAGTTGTGGCTTTTGATGGGAGCGCATCTACAGCCATGCCAACATTTACTATTTCAAAATATATTTGGGATTTTGGGAATGGTGATATCGATACAACTCTTATTCCTACCACGAATCATACATTTACAAGTAGCGGACGCTATATTGTTAGTTTAGATGTATTAGATAACAATGGATGTAAAAATAAGAATGCTGCATTTACAGAAGTGTTGGTAGCTATGGAGCCAACCTATACTATTACAACTCCGCCCGCTGTTTGCCCTTATGAATCTTATTGCTTGGATGTTGCTGCCGAATTACCTCCATTCCCAAAACCAAAGAACGATGTTTTTGCCGATGGAATTCACATTCCCGATAATGTGGGTCAGTGTTTTGAAGCTACCCAATATTTCAGTGTTTTCCCTGTGGGGGCATTGCTTACAAACATTTCTCAGCTAAATAATATTTATGCAAACATGTCGCATACGTTTATTGGCGATTTAATCATTACTATTATCAGCCCTTCTGGACAATCTGTAATCCTACATCAGCAAGGTGGTGGTGGCGCCAATTTAGGAGGCGATTATTATTGGGATCCTAACTCAACTAATGGCACGTGGGCTACTAATTATAGTGGACCTGGAACATACGAGAGTGTGCAGCCACTATCTGGACTTGTAGGCAGCGAGCTAAACGGAACTTGGACACTTCGCATTTGCGATATGTGGGCACAAGACCAAGGAGATGTTTGGGCTTGGGGGATGAATTTTGATACCAGTTTGTATGTAAATTTACCTGCACTCTCTGCAACGGTAACTGGAACAAGCTTTACAGGTCCGGGAGCTTTTTCTCTTTCTTCGAATGGAGATACATTGTGCACGGTACAAGCGCTTTCGGGCAATTATACCTATACCTATTCCGTAACAAATAATTTTGGGTGCACGAACGATACTTCTTTTTCGGCTAACGTAAAGCCTGCGCCAATTGCAGCATTTAATGCAACATCGGTTTGCGAAGGAATTGCTACCACATTCGCTGATTTATCTACACCGGCCAATCCATTGCCCAATAAGGTAGCCGAGTGGTATTGGGATTTTACAACCAATGGCACTGTAGATAATGCCACCGCTTCTCCAACCTTTGTTTTTCCTGCATCCGGTAATTATATCGCTAGTTTGATAGTTGTTTCGGAAAACGGCTGTAAAGATACCGCTGCTGTGCCTGTTGATGTTTGGGGGTATCCAATAGCAAATTTTACTGCAACAGATGCTTGTTTTGGAAGCTCAACAATTTTTACGGACGTTACCGATATTCTTACCAACGCCAATGTAGGCGGCACACCCAACTACACTTGGAATTTTGACGATGGGTCTGTTGTTTCAACGAATGCAAATCCAACGCATCAATATTCGCTCGGTGGCAATGCGAATGCAATTTATGATGTAAGCTTGATTGCAACATCTGTGCATGGTTGTGCGGATACTATTACTAAGCCGGTAAATGTTTTTGCAAATCCTGTTCCGGCATTTACGTTAGATAAGCCAGCGGGCTGTCCGCTTCATTGCGTTACATTTACAGATGCAACACCTTCCGGTATAAATCCTTCTCAAAATGCTATATGGGATTGGTATTTTGGAGACGGTTCAAAAATATCTTCAACTACAAATTCTACTCAATTGCATTGCTACGATAATAGTAGCACCACCCAAGTTGCTTTGTTTGATGTTAAGCTAGTTGTTACTACCAATAAAGGCTGTAAAGACTCTGTGGTTGATGTTAGCGCTATTTCAGTGTACCCAAACCCCATAGCAGATTATACTCCAGATCCACCATATACAACTGTAGTTACTCCTCTTATTTACTACATCAACAACTCAGTTGATTATACCAAGTGGTGGTGGGATTTTGGCGATTTTTCATCCATAGATTCTGTAAATACTAATATTTCTCATTACTACGATAGTTACAATCCGGCAACGTATCAAACACAACTTATTGTTGAAAACTCTTATGGTTGTAGAGATACAGCCACTAAGCCCGTAGAAATAAAACCGGGCTTTATCTTTTTTGCACCTAACGCATTTACTCCGGGTAATGGAGACGATGTAAATAACACCTTTAGGGGACAAGGTGTTGGGGTAGATGAGTTTGAAATGTGGATATTTAATAGATGGGGAAAATCAATTTACTATACTACTGATATTACAAAAGGGTGGGATGGAAGAGTTGGGGGAGATACAAGAATTGCGCAGCAAGATGTGTATGTGTGGAAGGTGCGAATAAAAGACACCCAAAGTAAAATACATAATTTGCTTGGGCATGTTACTTTAATTCGTTAACAATAATGGTGGGTTCTAAAAGTATATAAATTCTATATTTTTCAGTATATTGCGATATTCAAAAGACTCCTTTACACCTATGTTTGGTAGATTATTGCCAATAATTAGTTTGTTGTTTTTTTCTCAATTTGCTTATTCATTCGAAAAAGCTCCTTGGGTAGATACTACTTTTGGCGAAACCTATTTTGTAGAAAATAAAGGGCAGTTTAAATCTGAAAATGGCAAAACAATTCTTTTTGCTGCGCATCAGGGACTTTTCAATGTATACTTCAATTCCGATTTTACCCTTACCTATGAAGTAGTAAAAATTGCGTCAAAGCACGGAGAACAAGAGCCGGACGATAATCCTAAAAAAGAAGAACGCGATGTTTTGTTGAATCAAGCCTTTGTAAATGCCCAATGGGTGGGAGGTAGCTCATCAGCTGCCATAGAAACCTCAACAGCATTGCCATTCAAGCACCATTATGTATTGGAGGCAGAGGGTAAGACAAAAAAGGCGACCACCTTATTTTGTAATGCATTTAAAAAAATTGTATTCAAAAACATGTATCCCCAGGTAGATATTGAATATACTACAGATACACGAGGAGGAATAAAATATAATCTGATTTTAAATCCTGGAGCCGATTTAAATGCCATTAAACTGTCTTATAAAAACACATCGGGCATAGAAAAGGACCAAATTGGAAACCTCATTATTCATACCCGTTCCGGAGATATTATAGATCATGCTCCATCTGCATCGTCTGCAAAAAAAAGGAATATTGTATGTGATTTTATTTTGCAACCTGACGCAGTACAATTTGAATTAAGAGGAATTGCACAGATAACAGAACAAATTATTATCGACCCTTGGACTACTACTATTACGAATAGCGATTTGTCTGGCGCTAAAGCATATGATATTGGAGTTGATACTGCCGGAAATGTTTATGTATATGGTGGTGGAATAAATAATTTAAAATTGATCAAATACAATAGTTTTGGGTCAAAGCAATGGACTTATTCTCCCGGTCAAATTAAGACAACGTATTATGGTGATTTACTTACCATGCCTAATGGAGAGTGTTATTTATCAGAAGGTTTTTCATTAGCCAATAGTGTTGTTCCTCCTGTAAGAGGGGCTTATTTGGAGAATGTTACTTCCGGTGGTTCATACTATATTTATTACACCACCGATAATTTTATGGAAGAGGCGTGGAGGTTAACCAACAATTGCAAATCGAACGAAATACTAGTTGTTGGAGGTGGAACAGGTAAGGAGTACAATCCTTTTGGTCCTGGAGGTAGCGGTCCCCCTGTAAATATTGGGTTGGTTAAGCCTGCATTTTGGGGAATTGACAAGCAAACCATTTTATATAGCGGAAATACAAATTGTTGTAATGATGCGGTGGGTGTTACGTTGGATGATAATGGTGATGCATATCTTTTATTTGCACAACCGATGAATATTTCAAATGGAAACGATTTAATGAAAGTGCGACCTAATGTATTTCAATACAACATTCAGTGGACAGTACCAAGTGGATATAGTATTGTTGAAACAATGTCAAATAATATTTATCCAACTGTTAATACCGGTTTCAGTACTGCTAGTATGGGGATGGGAATGAATTGCATTACAAACTACGGCAATTATGTTTTTACGTACGATGGGCTAACAGTTAAAAGGTGGGATAAATCAAACGGGAACTCTTCTGCATTTGTGAATGTACCCAATGGTCAATTCTATACTGTTGGCGGTTTAGCGGTTGATGCCTGCGGAAATGTATTTGTAGGGTCAAAGAATGGTGTATATCAATACGACCTTAATTTGAACCAAGTAGGTTTGCAAACAACAACAGGTAACGTGTTTGATGTGATAGTAGGTAGAAATGGAAAAGTATATGCTTGCGGAAATGGATTTGTTTCGGAAACGGCTTTTACAACTACTTGTACTATTTCGGCTCCATTGAGTGCAAGCATCAGTGCTACATCTGTATGTGGCAGTATTAAAGGAACTGCAACTGTTTCAAATATAACCGGAGGCGCCCCGGGTGGTTATACTTATGTTTGGAGCAATAGCAAAACTACAGCTACCATAACAGGATTGAATGCCGGTGTATATAACGTAACAATTAGAGATGGTTCTTGTCCACCGTATACATTGATTAAGACGGTTACTGTTACTACTGCACCTGCGCCTACATTTTCTGTTGATATTGCTAATGTGCTTTGTAAAGGAGCAAGTACCGGTTCGGCTACACCGGTTATTTCTTCCGGTACACCACCTTATCAGTATACATGGCTTAATTCTACTAGTACTGTCGTTTCAACAAGTCCGTCTGCGGCTAATTTAGCAGCGGGTACCTATTCTTGTATTATATCCGATGCTAATGGATGCCCTACTGTTCAAACGTTTGTAATCACACAACCGGCTTCCGCTTTTTTACTTAACACAGTTACTACAACTAGTTTGTCTTGCAGTACTGATACTGTCGGACAGCTTTCCGTTGCAGCTATTGGAGGAGTTCCTGGATATACCTTTGATTTAGCTCCTTCTGGAACAGTAAATTCTACAGGCTCATTTACAAACTTACTTGCAGGTACATATACCGTTCAAGCCACAGATGCTATTGGTTGTAGTATAGATACTGTAGTTGTAATTTCTGCGCCACCGCCTTTGTTGTTACAAGCAGATTCTATTACAAACGAATCTTGTCTTGGTATGATGGATGGCGCTATTGATTTTTCTGCTATTGGAGGCACTCCGTCCTATTCATATACCTTGCAGCCTGGTGCACAAATAAATACAACTGGAGATTTTGTAAATCTGGCTGTAAACACGTACACTGTAATAAGTAAAGATCAAAAGGGTTGCATGTATTCCACAACGGTTCAAATTACAAGCAATTCAAACGGATTTGTTGTAGCAAATGCCGATAAAGACAGTATTATGTTCAATGGCTCTAAATCGATTAATATTTACCAAAATGATACAGGATCTGTTTCTAGCATAACTATCCTAGTGCCTCCAATCAATGGTCAGGTGCAGTCGTTGGCTAATGGAATAGTTTTGTACAAACCTAGTAATGGATTTAGTGGGAATGATTCATTAAAATATGTAATTTGCGACCCATTTTGTATGACTAGATGTGATACAACATGGGTTTATTTTAAAGTATTACCGGAATTTGTTCTTTCTATACCTAACGGATTTAGCCCTGATGGCGATGGTGTAAACGATGTGTTTGTGATAAAGAATCTGGAGCGATTTCCGGAAAATAGTTTGGAGATTTATAATCGATGGGGTGGTTTGGTTTATACCTCTAGCCCGTATTTGAATAATTGGGATGGAGTGTGTAATACAGATGCTCCAAAGATAGGAGGCAGTAAGGTTGTTTCCGGAACATATTTTTATATTTTGAATGTAACTGTAAATAAAAAAGAAACGTACAAAGGATATATTGAATTAAGAAGATAAAAGTGAATTATGAAAAAAAGACTACTAGCTAATTTCGTTGTTGCATTGAGTATTTGTTTTTCGTTAGCAAATGCACAAAGTGCTTATAACCCAACAGTTAATTCTGAAAAACTTTCACTTTCACTACAAGCAATTCCAATACCACAATGCGCGCTTCAAGCAACATTGTCTCCTGTTAAACCTGTTGTAACAGGAGGTTCTGGTAATTACAAATACAAATGGAGTAATGGTGAAACAACATTAAAGTTGTATAATTATGAGTTTGACCGCACGTACTTATTGGCAGTAACGGATGATAAAGGCAATACTGTTTCTCAATCTGTTTATTTGCCACCTACATCTTATCCAACCGTAACTTTAACTGCTACCAATGTAAGTGATTGTTTAGGGGCTTGTGATGGTACTGCAACGGCCTTGGTTTCAGGTGGGGCGCCACCCTACACGTACAGTTGGAGTAATGGTGTTACTGCTGTTACTGCATCAACGGTTCATGCAATATCGGGTCTGTGTCCTGGAACATATACTGTAACCGTAATCGATACATATACTTGCTATGGTCAAGCTACCGCAGGTGGCGTTGTTTCTACACCTACTGTTGGTATATCCTTTACTAAAACAAACGAAACGTGTACTTCTGCAAATGGCTCCATTACTGCCAATCCAACGGGAGGAACTTCTTATACGTATTTATGGAGTAATGCAAAAACAACCCAAACAATAACAGGAGCTTCTGCAGGTGTTTATACAGTTACCGTTACTGCCAATAACGGATGTACTGCTTCTGCATCTACAAGTATTACCAATACCCCCGCAGGTACTGCTGCAATTACCCAAACAAATGTGCTTTGTTATGGAAATTCAACTGGTTCTGCAAAAGTTACAATGACAGGTGGTACAAGTCCCTTTAGTTATACTTGGAGTACAGGATTTGGAAACCAAACCCAAACAGGTTTAGCGGCCGGTAATTATACTGTTACCGTTAAAGACGATAATGATTGTATTGTTACTGCCACGGTTACTATAACTCAACCAGCAGCTCCTTTGTCAGGAACTGTAACTACTACCAATGTTGCTTGTTTTGGAGGATCTACAGGTTCAGCCCTAATTACTCCCTCTGGAGGAACAGGTGCATATACTTATTCATGGAGTAATGGAAGAGTTGTTGCCTCAAACACTTCACTTTCCGCAGGTTCTTATACTATTCGCTTAACAGATGCAAACGGATGCTCTGTTACTTATACTGCCACTATCAATCAACCTACATCGGCACTTTCGGCTACAGTTACTTCTGATTCTACTTCTTGTAATGGAATTGCAGATGGTGGTGCAATTGTTACTGCCGGTGGTGGAACGCCTAATTATACCTATTTGTGGAGCAATGGTGCGACTACCTCTATCAATACAAACTTACTGGCAGGAACATATACTGTTACCGTTACAGACGACAATGGCTGTACAGTAGTTCGTACAACGACTGTACTTCAGCCTGCAGCTCTTAGTGTTACCGTTACTTCCATATCACCTAAATGCGGATTTGCTAATGGCTCTGTGTCTGCCTCTGCTTCCGGTGGAAGTCCTACCTATTCCTATAGTTGGAATACTACTACTAATTTAACTAATTTGCCTGCGGGTGTTTATACGCTTACCGTGTCTGATATCAATGGCTGTAAATCTGTTTCTACTACCACATTAACAGATATTGCCGGGGGTACTGTAACCATTGCTTCTCAAACAAATGTATTGTGTTTTGGCGGAGCAACTGGAGTGCTTACTGCTACCAATAACGGAGGAACAGCACCATTTAGTTACAGTTGGAGCAATGGTTTTGGATTACAAACCATTACTACACTAACTGTAGGTGTTTATTCAGTAACTATGACGGATGCAAATTCTTGTACTTCGGTTGTGAGTGCAACCGTAACACAGCCTGCTACTGCCGTTTCAGGTACTATTGCAACAACTCCTTCCGGATGTACTACCAGTATAGGTTCAGCAACAATTACTTCGAGTGGAGGAACTGGTGGACATACTTATTTTTGGAGTAATGGGGGGAATACGAATGTAATTAACAATTTATCATCGGGAGTTTATACTTGTACTGTTACCGATGCAAATGGTTGTAAAGGAATTGTTTCTACAACTCTTACAAATTTGTCCGGAGGAACAGCATCCGTTACTACCAATAGTAATGTAAGCTGTAATGGTGGTTCTAATGCTTCTGCTACGGCTAATATGACAGGAGGTCAAGCTCCGTTTACCTATATATGGAGCAATGGTTCCACAGCCCAAGTGGTTAATGGTTTATCTGCCGCAACCTACACAGTTGTAATAACTGATTTTAATGGATGTTCTAGTTTTGCTACCGTTAGTATTACTCAGCCTACATTGGCTTTAGGAGGTGTCATTTCAAATTCTGTTTCAGCATGTTCCGGAAATACCAATGGTGTTGCAACGGCTAATCCTACTGGTGGAACAGGAGCTTATACTTATTTTTGGAATACTACGCAAACAACACAAAGTATTAATGGATTAGGCTTAGGCGCATATAGTGTTTTAGTTACCGATGCTAATGGCTGTACAACTACTTTATCTACAACCGTTACTTCTTCGGGAGGTCCGGTAGTGAGCGTTTCAGGACAGACAAATGTAAGTTGTAACGCTGGAAATAATGGTTCTGCCACCGCTACTGTTACAAATGGAACACCTGCTATAACTTATTTGTGGAGCAATGCAGCTACTGGTGCCGTTGCAAATAATCTTGCTCAAGGTACTTATACCGTTACTGTTTTGGATGCAAATAATTGTTCTTCTCAAGCTACTGTAACAATTACCGAACCTACGTTTTCTTTAACAGCAGGCGCTGCGGTTACCACCACACTTGCTTGCGCAAATGTTAATAATGCAGTTCTTACAGTTACTGCTACAGGCGGGACTTCGGGATACTCATATATTCTTCAGCCTGGTAATACAACGAATACAACCGGAGTTTTCTCTGGATTAGGCTCTGGAACATTTACTGTAACTGTTAGTGATGCCAATGGTTGTACGGCACTTGCCAATGGAACAAACTCTATTGTTATTACACAGCCCACTCCTATTACCGTAACAGTTACAAGCAGTACAAATGCTACATGTAACGGAGCTTCTTCTGCTCAGCTTACAGCAGTGGCTATTGGCGGAGGTGGTAGTTATACCTACTCTTTAAGTCCGGGTGCAGTAAGTAATACTTCAGGCTTGTTCACTGCGCTGGCTGCAGGCACCTATACAGTGGTTGTTTCCGATACACTTGGTTGTGTATCTCCTGTTGGTGCTGTGCATACAATTACACAGCCTGCTGCAATTTCAATATCTACTAATGCGGGTCTTGTGAATGAGTCTTGTCCTGGCGATGCAGATGGAAGTGCTACTGTTACTGCAACAGGTGGGAATGGCGGATTTTCTTATCTTCTTCAGCCATCTTCGGCTACTAATACTACTGGAGTTTTTGCAGGACTTACCGCAGGTTCATATACTGTTCAAGTTACTGATAATTTAGGATGCTTTAATGATTTTACTTTTAGTATATCCAATTCTTCTAATGGAATAGTAATTGCGCTAAATGATAATGATAGTACAGAATACAACACAACAAAATCGTTTGATGTGTATCAGAACGATACTGCTGTAAGTTCTGCAAACATTAGTGTTCTAATAGCTCCTGTTAATGGTACGGTAGTTTCTATCAGTAATGGACTTATAGAATATAAGCCTAATCAAGATTTTACAGGAAACGATTCGTTGGTTTATGAAATTTGTGATCAGTTTTGTGCACTTAAATGCGATACAGCAAAATTATATATTCGAGTATTGCAGGAAGTATTATTAAATGTTCCCAATGGATTTAGTCCTGACGGAGATAATATAAATGACAAATGGGTGGTAAGAAATTTAGATAGATTTGGAAATGGAAATAACAAAGTAGAGATATATAATCGTTGGGGAGATAAGGTGTATGAAGCAAATCCATACAAAAATGATTGGGATGGAGTTCCTAACAAAGGTGTAGTAAATATTGGGGATGGGAAGGTTGTTGCGGGTACGTACTATTATGTACTTACAATAGAGGGCTTAGACACCTATAAAGGGTATTTGGAAATAAGAAGATAGGTGGTTGTTTTTCAGCACGTAAGTGCCAAATTGATTATTTCTTAGCATTTCAGATATATTCTTTTATTTCAACATTGGTTTGAATAAAAGTGTGTTAAAGCGTAGCTTTATAGTGTCAATTTATAAACTACTCTTAGGCTTATGCGTTTCAATAATCTGATTGTTTCAACATTTTTTTTACTTTTTACTTTTTCCGCTTTCACTCAAAATAGTTGGCTAAATACAAATGGGGGAGCAGTTAATTTGGGCGACTTGGATGTTTCTGGGGATAAAATAACTGTAGAGGCAATTATTACTGTGACAAACAATTCATCTGCTAATAATATCGTTTCAAAACATCACTCCCCTGCAGATGTAAATTATTTATTACGTCCTGGTTCTTTTGAAGTTACAACTACAAATGGATATAAAAGTGTTGTGAACTCGGTATCTATTCCCCTTAACACTCCTACACACGTTGCAGCAACATACGATGGAACAGTATTGTGTTATTATACAAATGGTTGTTTGACTGGCACAATGAGTTGTTCGGGCACAATGGTTCAGAATGCACACAACACTTCTATTGGGAGTCGATGGAATTACGGTGCCCCGGATGAGCTTTTTTATGGATATATTGATGAAGTGAGAATTTGGAATGCTGCTAGAACGCAAACTCAAATAAGGGCGAATATGAACACTCTTCCTACCTATTGGATGGAAACAAATTTGATAGCGTATTATGATTATGATTTTGATTTTTCGAATCAGAAAAATTTTGGTGTTTGGACAGGAACTGCAACCGCAACTGGCGCTACAAGAGTTCTAAAGACCTATAACTATGGAGATATAAAACTGTTTAATGAATCTGCAACTACTGAGCCATTGTTTTGCAATGGTAGTGGAGATGGACAAATTACTGCCATGTCTTGGGGAGGGAATCAAAATCATCAATATGCCTTAAATAATGGAGTTTGGGGCACATCCAATACATTTGCTAATCTAACCCCTGGCACATATACTGTTTCTGCTCGAAGCGCTGAGGCAGACCCACTTTGTACAAAGTCTGTTGTTGTAAACATTTCGCAGCCATCGGTTGTGGCTATAAATGGAAGTGTTACTAATGTGTTGTGCAATGGCAATTCTACAGGTGCTATAACAACTAGTGTTACAGGCGGCACCACACCTTATTCTTATCTATGGTCGCCTTCAAATGCAACTACAAATTTCATCAATACTTTATCTGCGGGCAATTATACTGTTAATGTAAATGATAATGTGTGTGTGCCTATTGGTCCCGAATTGCTTATTAATAGAAGTTTTACTAGTGGTAACACAGGCTTTACTTCCGATTATAATTATGCAACATTTGATATGAGTAATGACTTGGATGAAACTTCTATAATTGTTGAGACAGATCCAGATAAAGTACACAGCGTGTGGACTGCTTTAACAGATCATACTACAGGGAACGGAAATTTATTAGTGGTTAACGGCTCGTCTGTTAGCACAAATAGATTTTGGATTCAGAATGCGATTCTAGCTTCTAATACCAATTACAGTTTTAGTTTTTGGGCAGCGAGTACATATTCTGGAAATCCTGCTGTTGTTAGGCTACAGCTTAATGGGGTTGATGTTGGTTCGGCACAAACCTTACCTGCGTTGTCTAATACATGGACAAAGTACAGCATAACTTTTAATTCCGGGGCAATAACTACTTGTACATTATCATTGCGTGATAATAATGCTACTGCCGTAGGAAACGATTTTGTAATAGATGACTTATCCTTACGAGTTTGTAGTTATAACTGCAAAACTGCACAAACCTATACTGTTACCGAACCCGCTGTTATAACTTCTACTATATCTTCCACTTCAGTAGTTTGCAATGGACAAGCCAATGGTGCTGCCATTGCTTCGGTTGCCGGGGGTGTTGCCAATTACCAATATAACTGGGGAACTGGTTACGGTACGTCCAATAGTATATCTACATTAGCAGCCGGTAATTATTCTGTTACTGTTCGAGATGCAAATAATTGTACTATAGTAAAGACATATACCGTTACACAACCATCTGCATTGTCGTCAACTGTTTCTTCCACAAATGTATTGTGTTTTGGAGGGTCTAGCGGAACAGCCTCTGTTGCAAGTAGCGGAGGTAATGGTGGTTATTTGTATTCTTGGAGTAATGCAGCTACAACATCTTTTGTAAATAATCTTACATCGGGTATAATTACCGTTACAACTACTGATACTAAAGGGTGTACTGTAACACGTACTGTATCTATAACTCAACCATTGGCAACACTTACCGGAAGTATTTCTACTATCCCATCAGGTTGTAATAGTAGTACTGGTTCTGCAACAGCTAATTTTGCAGGAGGTACAGGAGCATATACTTATTTGTGGAGTAATTTAATCAATACGCAAACTGCTACGGCACTTTCGTCCGGTATATATTCTATTACAGTTACCGATGCAAATGCTTGTAGTGCTATTGCTACTACTACCCTTGCCAACACCACAGGAGGTGTTGCATCTGCAAGTGTTTTGAATAATATAAGTTGTTTTGGAACTACTACTGGTTCTGCATCAGCTTCTATTGCTGGTGGTACTGGGCCATTTACTTATTTGTGGAGTAATTCTCAAACAACTCAAAATATAACAGGAGTTGCTGCAGGTACTTATACGGTAACAATAACAGATGCAAATCTTTGTAGTTCTACTTCAGTAGTATCTATTACAGAGCCTTCGGCAGCTGTTAGTGCAACGGTAACAATGACAGGCTCTTTGACTTGCTCCGGTTCGTCTAATGCATCCTTGGTGGTTGCTGCAAATGGTGGCGTGCCCGGATATACCTACACATTACTCCCAATTAACAGTTCGAATACGAACGGTGTGTTTTCTAATCTGTCAGCAGGTACGTACACTATTGTTGTGGCTGATGCAAATAGTTGTTCTGCGATAGCTGTATCTTCCGGAGGACAGATTGTAATTACGCAACCTGCGCCAATTACTCTTACATTAAGTGCTAGTAATAATCTTTCTTGTTTTGGAAATTCTACAGGTCAAATAACCGCTTCTGCAACGGGCGGAACAGGCTCTTATACGTTTCAATTAAATCCGGGCTCAACTACGAATAGTTCAGGTGCTTTTACAGGCTTATCTTCCGGAACATATTCTGTAGTGGTTAGCGATGGGAATAACTGTAATTCGTTAAACACCTTAACTGTTTCAATTTCTCAACCATCACAGTTGTTGGCATCTAGCGGATCTGTAACTGATGAAAGTTGTTCAGGAGTTGCAGATGGAGCTGCAAGCGTGGTTGCCTCAGGTGGCAGTGGGGGATTGGTTTATAAGCTGTTCCCGGGTTCTATTTCAAATTCAAACGGTAATTTTACAGGGCTTACGTCCGGTACATACACTGTTACTGTTGAGGATGCTAATAACTGTAGCGCTTCTTATCAGTTCCCTATTTCGGTATTATCTACAGGTGTTGTACTTGCAACAAACGATTATGATAGTACGCTTTTTAACGAAGTTAAATCTGTGTATGTGTTTGGAAACGACAACGGAAATAATGCCAATAACATTGTAATTATTGATAATCCAAAGAATGGCACAATTGTTTCCAATGCAAATGGATATTTTGAATACAAGCCAAACTCCGGATTTTCGGGCGAAGATTCTATTGCTTATCAGTTATGTGATTTGTATTGTACGTTGAAATGCGATACTGCTAAAGTGTATTTAAAAGTGTTATCCGAGTTGGTGTTGTCTATTCCAAATGGATTTAGCCCCGATGGCGATGGCATAAACGATACCTATGTGCTAAAAAATTTAAGCAGGTTTGGAAATGGAAATAATACATTGGAAATCTTTAATCGTTGGGGAGATAAAGTGTACGAGGCAAAACCATATAAGAACGATTGGGATGGAACTCCCAATAAGGGCTTGAGTATTGGTAACGGAAAGGTTGTTTCGGGAACCTATTTCTATGTGTTAATCATTGAAGGTATGGATCCGTACAAAGGATATTTAGAGATTAGAAGATAGTTGATTGTTTTGTTCGCGGATAATAATTTCTACATCTGTATTTCTGATGATACTTTCTAGCCATATTTTTGCGTAGGGGCCGAAAGAGTTCTCGAAAACATTCACTCCGCTTAAATCATTAAGAAGTTTTTTCAGAGATTCACTTTCATTCACTTTGCCACTATTTAGCACTGCAATAAGGGAATTGTACCATAAGATGTCAAATTGTTCTAGTTTTATTTTTGGGTCTTCAATTGCATTCTTCGCAATTCTTGACGCTTCAGTATAATTCTCTTTGATGTAGTAATAATTAAAACAGAGTATGTGGTAGAATCGCAAAATAGACTCGCTGAGTATATAATTGTCTAACTTTTGGTGTTCGAAATTTACCATGTATGCTGCAAATTTTTTGTAGTTTTTACAAAGGAGAAAGTATGATTGCAGATACAAATACAATTTTACATAGGTAGAAGTATAACTCTTTTCTTTAGCTAAAAATGCCTCGATACTATCAAAATTAAAAGTTGAGATGGAGGCTGAGTCAATGGAGTGAAGCAATTTAATGCCAAGTAATTTACTTTGAATGAAATTATCGTTGGTGACAGAATTATATTCGTGAATTACCACCTCTATTTTGCTTAATAAGTTGTTGTATTTTGCAAAATCTTTTGCAAGGCTAGCCCCTTCTGCTGCATTCATTAAATAAAGTAAATATCTTCTATCAAGAATATTGTCTTTAATTTCCTTTACGTTATTTCTCTCGTATAAATTACACCACCGGTTGCAATATTCGAAAACGATAGTTTCGTAATATAGTCTTGAATAATATCCCATTATAATGGTAATCAAATCTAATCTCACTGATATTGGGATTGTCAACTCTGCTTCTAAAACTACACAGCGCGAAATTAGACTATCTATCTCTTTCTTCTTTTCATTCTTCAGCCCGTCCGAACTATATAGTGCTATTAATTTTTGATGAATAAAGCTTTTTTCTCGTTGAAAGTTGTTTTTATTAAATACATCTTGAAACTCTTCGGTTAACTCGATATGATTGCTTCTGTAAATTCCTATGGAGTGAATGTGTAGGCTTATTTCCAATGCCAAAATGCGCTCTAGGAAGCTATATTTTTCATGAGCATACGCAAGTTCTTTGCATTTGTACAAGTTCTTTAAGCACTTGTGATATAATTTTTTGTTCCGCAAAATTTTTGTGGTATGAATCATGTCCTCTAATTCTGCATCAATATCATTTTCTAGTGGTAAAGATTTAAGGGTTTTTATGATTAATTGAAACAAATATTTTTTTGTAAAGGCAAAGTTTTTTATTGTGTCTGCAAATTTTTTCTTTAGATCAGATTCATTATAATTTTTGCTTTTATCTATTGCTTCAAATAAAAGCATGTATGTTTTTTCGGAGCTCTCATCTCCATCATATTTATTTGCAAACGAATAAAATTGTTTTCGCTCAGGAATTGTGAGTGATTTTATTAATTGAAACAAATCGTCTTCTCCTTTGCGCATACTAATTATCAAATTGGTAATTACTTTAAGTTACAAATAGATTATAATTATACAAAGGAATAGCTCATATTTAAGGTTGTTATTTTGTTTTAATTAATTGAAATAGAGTGTTTTGTTGTTTTGTGTTGAGCTTATAAACCACTCATTATAAACAAAAGCAACATGGAAATAAAAAACATGCGCAGCTACATTTATATAAAACAATAACACCTAAAATAGGAAGCTATGAACAGAAAAACTACACCCGAAAAAGCACCAAGTTATTTCTCTAACCTGATAAATGCGGTAAAGAAAATTGTAACGATACAATTTAATACAGCCAACTATAAACACATTAAAAAAATGAGAAGCCAACTTAATTTATACCACAACCATTTTAATCAAGTTATTGGGCTGTAAATAGAATAATCCAACAAAACTATATGCGAAATTTTAAAAGATTTTAGGTAACAATTTAATACCAATACAAATGAAAAAAGCACTACTATTCTTTTATCTAGTTGTAACCGGGTTTTACACATCCGCGCAAAACAATATGGGTATAGGCACCAACACCCCCGACCCAAGCGCGATACTTGATGTTTCTTCTACCAACAAAGGGCTGCTGGCACCTCGCATGACAACCACTCAGCGCCTTGCTATTGCTAGCCCTGCCGATGGCTTAATTGTGTACGACACCACTGTTGGCTGCTTGTTTGTGTACAATGCAATGCTCTCTACCTGGACATCTACTTGCCCACCCACAGGCATTAGTATTGCCGGTTTTCAGTATGCACAACAAAATGGAATTACCGATAGAGACTCTTTAGATATATCCTATATGTCCACAAGTTTAAATACACCAATTGCTATTCAGACTTTTACAATTAATGTTATTGCCGGACAAAAAGTGTTCTTAATGGGAAGTGCAGATTTTAACAGAAGTGGTCTTACTGGGCAATGGGGTGGACATAATGGAATTTTACGAGAAGGTTTTTATATGTATATCAAAAGAAATTCAACCTATATTAAAGCAGGTGGTATAGCTACTAAGACTTTATTAAATTCTAATCCTCTAGAATACGGGGAGACAATGTCTATACAATATGTTGACATCCCTTCTGTTTCAGGAGTATATAGTTACACATTAGAAGTTAGAAATCAAGATCGCACTCATAGGGTTACAGCAGATGGCGTTTCTCTTTATGGAATTGTATTTAACTAGAACAAACGGATAGTGCATAAATTTATGATAACTAATTGTTCATTTACTCCAAGGCTTAGTGCTAACCTGTTTGTGGTAACACTAATGTTTTATTTAAAAGTTTTTGCTCAACCTATTGTATTCAACCAATGTAGTACAGTTGTAATAAGCCCGGGCTTGCTAGTGATGGTAAATGGCGATGTTTGGAATACTGCCTCTGGCAATATTGTAAACAATGGAACTGTAACTATTGCCAATAGCGGAAACCTTGGCTCTTTGTATTTAAAAGGGAATTCCGTTTTGTCTGGAAGTGGGTTGTATCGTGTGGAGCAAGATTGGGAGAACGATGCTACATTTATAGCTGATACTAGCACAGTTGAATTATTTTCAAGTACTGCGCAACAATTTATTACAAGTACAAACAATACGCCAACAACATTTCATAATTTGCATTTAACTGGACTGGGAGCGGGCAATGCACGAAAAAAGAGCTTAAAATCTACGAATGCAGGAGTTGATGCAACTGGTGTGTTAATAATTAGTGACCGTGAGTTAGACACTGATACAAATACTTTTTATGTAAACAACCCATCCGTTTCAGCTATTATGAATGCTACTGTTTTTGGTAACGAAGGTTTTGTAAGTAGCATTGGTAACGGTAGTTTGTCAAGGGTTGTAAATAGTACAAGCACTTATTTTTATCCCACAGGCTCTTCTTTAGGAACAACAAGATATAGGCCTGTTTTTGTTACACCATCAACTTCTTTAGCCGATACGTTTTCAGCCCGACTTGTGAATGCCTTGCCTACCAATACCAATAAGCTAGATACGGCAACGGTGTGTGGAATTAATTTACATTTTTTTCATAAAGTAAAACGAGCTGCTAGTTTTACAACCAGTGCAGCGGTTGAAATTTATTATGATCAAATAGCAGATGGCAATTGGGATGGTATTGCACAGTGGAATACTCCGCTTGTATCCTATTGGAACGGATTAGTGGGTGCAACAAACAATGCCTTTACAAATTATAGTTCTGTGAAAAAAGCTAATTGGAATAATTTTTCTAACGATTCGATGGTGCTTAGCAAAGAGTCTCCTGTAGCGCCTTCTATAGCTTGTATAGATAGCATTTGTGCAAATAAAGCAGGTAATAGTATTTCGGCATCTGGCAGCGGTACCTTTGTGTGGGCAACTCCTAGCGGTACTCAAATAAGCAGCGGACAAGGCACATCAACTATTTTGGTAGATTGGAATAATAGTCCCGGACCCATAAGTGTTTATCAGGTGGCGGCAAACGGATGTAAGTCAGCAGTATCTGTTTGCAATATTTCTGTTGCTTCTCTTCCTCAAGCAGGGTTTGCGGTAAGTTCTAGTGGTGATATGGGCACTGTAAATTCGTTTATAGATCAGTCGCAATCGGTAGTAAGCTGGCAGTGGAGTTTTGGTGATGGTAGCACTTCGCAAGAATCGAATCCGGTTCATATGTTTGAAGAACCTGGAACATATAGTGTTTTGCAAACGGTAACAAATGCGTATGGCTGCTCAAATTCTTTTTCAGAAACAATTGTAATTAAAGACAGTCTTTTTATCCCCAGCGGATTTAGCCCCAATGGCGATGGTATAAACGATACGTTTGTTATAAGAAGTGCATTTAAAAATCTAGAAAATACATTTGAAGTGTATAATCGTTGGGGCGATTTAGTGTATACTTTAGATAATTATCGTAATCAGTGGGATGGAAGCGTTAACGTTTCTAATCCCGCACTAGGCAACGACAAAGTAGTTTCCGGTACTTATTTTTATGTATTTACTACTAAGTACGATAACAAATCGTATAAGGGATATTTGGAGCTGCGGTATTAGCTCACTTATTAAATTTTAATAAGTTCATTATCATTGTTTTGTGTTTATTTTAACTGTAAGAATAGCATATTTAATACAAAAATTAAATTGGTATAATTTCTTTTCTAAGCTATTTTGACAACTATGCAGTTCAGATATCTTCTTCTTTTTTTTATTTGCAATTATTGCGTAGGAAATACTTCTGAAACATCTACTGCCTTGCGAGGAAATGGCATGAACTTTATTGAGAACAAGGGACAGGTAGTGGATATGAACCAAAACCTGCGTCCCGATGTATTGTTTGTAGGTGATGGAGGTGGCAACAAAGTGTACTTGCGTCAAACGGGAATTAGCTATGTACTGTTAGAAAATTTAGTGCGCACATTTGCTAGCGAAGAAGAAAAATTAGGTGCTGGTCCAGATACCAGACCAATAAACGGTTGCAGGGTAGATGTTAATTTTGTAGGAGCTAACAACGCCTTTCAAACAAGAAAAGAACAAGAAGTAGAAGGCTATACTAATTATTACTATGCGCACTGCCCAACAGGAATAACGCATGTAAAGGGCTTTAATAAAGTAACCTACGAAAACATTTACAACAACATTGATTTTGTAGCGTATGGAAACAAAGCGAATGGAATTAAATATGACATGGTTGTAAATCCGGGTGGAGAAGTAAATGACATACAACTAAACTATACAGGTGTCGATAACATAAAAGAAGTAAATGGTAGGCTGTATATCGAAACATCGGTAGGCACGATAGAAGAGTGGATGCCCAAAGTGTATCAAACTATTGATGGAACTATACAGGATGTAGCTATGCAGTATATAGTAAAAAAAGACGAATCGAAGGAGCAATCTTTTTTTCTTTCTTTTTCTGTGGGGGCATACAATAAAAATTATTCGTTAGTAATAGACCCTAGTAGCGCCTGGATAACATTTATGGGCGGCAGTGGAATGGATTACGCAAATACAATTACTGCTGATAACTTGAATAATTTAATTACCTCAGGAACTACATTCTCTAACGGTTTCCCAGTTTCTGTTGGAGCCTTTCAAGTGGTAAACAACTCTAGTTCCGGTACAAAAGAGATTGTGGTTGCAAGTTTTTCAAATACAGGTAGTAGAAATTGGGCAACCTACTTTGGGGGTAGCAAGTTTGAAGTGTCAAAAGCAATTGCTCACGACAGTCAAAACAATCTATCTATACTTGGCATTACGAATTCTCTAAACTTACCTGTCACTTTAGGAGCTTTTCAAAGCTCTAATCCTATGGGTGTATTTTGTTATTTTTTATTTCAATTAAACTCTGCCGGTATTCTTAATTGGAGCTCTTATTATCGTGCTTTTATTTCAGGGCAAGGAGCTATGGCATACATTGATGGTTATTCTTCTGATCTTGCCATCGATCAAAATGATAACATTGTTTTTTGTGGTACAGCTATGGATAGTTTACCCATATCTTCAACTCAAAGCATAAATCCCGGAAATACCAAAGGGAATGCATTCGTTTCTAAATTCGACAAGTTGGGAAATATTGTATTTGCAAATTTTTATAGTGCTGTTGTGGGTTCTGAATCAAAGGCAGTAGCAGCAGATGCATTGAATAATATTGTATTAGTAGGACAACCATTAGGATTATATCCAACAACCATCAATCCATTTGGTTGCAGTACAAACGTTTTCGAAAGTTTTTGTGTAAAGATGGATGCTATCGGAAATATTGTTTGGTCTACTATGATACCAGGAAACTTTCCCGATGTTCAGTGTAATGCCTCAAATGATATAGTCGTTTCAACAACTGCAGATGGCGCTTATACGTGTTCCCCTCCAACTAATAATCCTTTTCAAGGAGGGACAGACTTGTATTTAGTTAAGTTAAATGCTAATGGCTCTATTCTGTGGTCCACAGCGTTTGGAACATCTGATAGAGAACTTTTCCCATTTTTAACTCTTGATGCTAACGGCAATCCCTATATATTTGGCGAGTACGAAGATTTTGAAGCCAGTATAACTACTAGCTCTTGTGGTTATCAGAATACATTTGGAGGCATAGAAGATCATTACATAGCAAAATTTGATGGACTTACAGGCGATTATTTATGCTCTACTTACTTAGGTGGTCCGGATGAAGATGACTGGGATAACGGAGATGTGCGTGGCGATATTAAAGTAAAGAACGGATTTATTTATTTTGTAAATGCAGGTCAAGGTGGTTATCCTACAACAGCAAACTCCTTTCAACCCACACATGCTGGCGGCTTTGAAGATTTGGTTATTGGCCGAATTTGCGCCTTAAACTGTGGTGACGATACGTACAGCGATGTAACCTTTGATACCACAGTGGTTCCGCAAGGGTGTTCGGTGCAAGTGAACTATACGCCACACCATTACTGCGATCCGAGTGGTACTAATTTTGTATGGAGTTTTCAAGGAGGCACGCCAAGTTCGTCTACTTCTTTTAACCCACAGGTAAGCTACAGTAGTAGTGGCACCTATCAAGTTAAGCTAATTATTAGCTCTGTTTGCAATACCGACAGTGTTTTCAAAAGTGTAACCGTTTCCATTCCGAATAATAATGTTACTATTAGTGGAGATAGTGTACTTTGTACAGGAAGCCTATCAATACTAGAAGTTAAGGGTGTAAGTACTGCCAACTGGAGTCCTGCGAGTAATTTAAATACTGCCACAAGTACAACAGTTATTGCCAATCCTCCCACTAGTGTTACGTATACAGTAAGCGGCAACACCACACAAGGCTGTCCTTATACATTACCCTACACACTTACTGTAAATGCGCTACCAAGTATTGCTACAACAACTATTGTTCCCGTATCGTGTAATTCGCTGAGTGATGGAAGTGCTGCTGTGGCAGGACAAAATACATTTGCCCCCTATTCTTACAATTGGAGTAACGGAGAAACTACAAACACACTTTCTAATGTTAGCGCTAATACGTATAGCGTAACCGTAGCAGATGGCAATGGTTGTACAAATACTGCAACAATAAGTATTACAGAGCCACCCGCATTAATTATAACAACAACAGGTGATAGCGCTGCTTGTGCCGGACGAACAAGCAATTTAACGGCTGTACCAACAGGAGGCAATGGTGGCTTTGCTTACCAGTGGACACCATTTAGTTCTATTACCAATACCGTTTCTACGCTAGTAAATACAACTACAGCATATCAAGTAACAGTAACAGATAGTAGGAATTGTACTGCCAGTTATTCCAGTACGCTCACTTGGCATGCTTTGCCGCAGGTAAGTTATACAGCACAAGATACAGCAGGCTGCGCACCTTTGTGTGTAAAGCTTGCCAACACTACAGATAATACTCAACAAGTACAATGGTATTTTAGCGATGGCTCGCAAAGCACTATGAGCAATGCTACACAATGCTTTGCCAATTCGGGCAGCTACTCGTATTCAGTTACGGTGATAGATAACAATGGTTGTTCAAATAACATCAGCAGCACTAACTCTATAACTGTGTATGGATTACCACAAGCGGCATTTACGCCATCATCGTATAGCACAGATGTGTTAAATGCAAATGTTAATTATTCCAACGAAAGTACCAATGCGGTATCGTACCTGTGGAATTTTGGCGATAATTCTCAATCAACAAGTACAATTGTTAATCCTTCGTACAGCTATCCCGATACAGGCTACTTTTGTACCAAATTGATTGCAATATCCCAGAAAGGTTGCATTGATAGCACTTCTCAATGTATAACTGTTAATCCTAATTTTGCGTTTTATATTCCAAACTCATTCACTCCGAATAGCGATGGAATTAATGATTTGTTCAATGGTTGGGGAATTGGCATAGCCGAATACCAGTTATGGATTTACAATCGTTGGGGACAGATGCTTTATACCACACACAAAACATATTCACCGGAAACGGCCGTTCCATGGAATGGCAGAGTCAATAATATTTTAGAAATAGTACAACAGGATGTGTATGTCTGGAAAGTACAACTAACAGACATTTTTGGTAAACACCATAACTACGTTGGACATGTAAGTGTGATTAGGTAGAGCTGTTTTTATCTTTTAATATTTTTTGTGATAATATTTCCTCAATAGGTCTGTTCTGAATTTTGCTTTCAAGCCAGTCCGTTAAAAAATATTGTGACAATAAAGTCTTGTTGTTATTGCTATTAATCGCTTGAGATAATTGCATTAGTTTGATAGGTAGAGCGTTTATTCCCTCATTTAGGAGCTGTAATAAACTATCAATCCAGTAGAGTACACTTTGCTCATTAGTGATTGTGTTTTTTAATGCTAGTTTTTTTAATCTGAGTAACTCTTCGTAATCCCCTTTTTCAAATTGTAGAGTAGCGTATATCAATAATGTGCCACCTGAAAATTGACCAGAGAAAACTTGAGTATCACTTGTTTCAATTTGAAAAAAAATACGCGTTAGTTTTTTGAGTTCTTTTTTGAATAATAATAAAGTTGCATATATTAAAAACGATCTGTTTTGTTGCATTGATGCAGAAACTTTATTAGGGGTATTTAGCGAGTCAAATTCATTTAGTTCGTACGTATTAAATTTCCCAGTAGAAAGCATGTAAAAGCATTTTGCAAATGTTAAGTCAGATAAAATGGCATTGCTTTCGGGTTTATTATTGTAATAACTACCAGTAGACTCCAATTCATGGATGGAGACTGTAGCTTGCTCTATTTTTTTGAGGCGAATTTCATAAAAAAATTTATTCAAAATAGAGTTGAAGTATTTGTAATGAAACTGTTTAAATAAAAAAAGCTTTTCTGAAAGTTGTTTGAATTTCTTTTGTAATTCACTTATGTGTTTTATTGCTTCTTCAAAAGCTTCTGTTCTTGCCTCTATCAAGGAGAGGTTTTCTAGGCAAATGATATCAACAAAAACAGGGTTAGGCTGCTGATTTAGGAGTGCTAGTAATTCTTCTTTTATTTCATTTATTCTTTTTGTGAAATTAGGGGCAATGAATGATGTAGTGTTTTCTAAGAAAATCAAATCATTTACGAGTATATGTAATTTGTTTTTTCTAAATAAAAAGTCATTTGCTGTTCTTCTTTCTTCAATTAATTTAGAATATGTTGTTTTATTAAACTGCCCTTTGAAAAATATATTTTTCAGTTGCTGGTCTATAAGTTGAATCACAATCTGATATTCTTCGCACTCATGTGCTTTCTTTTTTGTCAATTCTATTAAATGATTACTTCTTTTTAAAAGCCCTTTGCCTCTTAATATTTCTATTTCTACTAAAGATTTGTTTAACTCAAATATTGGATTGCTACTGGTAAAATCAAGCATAAAGCTTTTGATGATGAGGTCAAATAGGTAGTTTTTTAAAACAGCATAATTTTTAATTACTTTTTTTAGTTTTTCTTTTGTATGTTCTTCATCATAAAAACTTGCTTTTCTAAGCTCTTCAAACAAAACTAAATACTGTTTTTCCTCTTTATGCCCCTGATTTTTACAAAAAAAATAGAATTGTTTAATCTCTGCATTAGTAAGAGATTTTATTAATTCAAATAAGTCATTGTTTATGTTTGCCATTATTACTTCAATTTAGGAAAAATACCTTGTTAGAAATTAGTTAAACGCTTGTATAAGCTTTTTTGTTGATTAGTATTGCATGTTATGTAATTTAATTTATTTTGATTCAACAGACAGATTGTTAGGTTGTTATGTTTATTTTTTGGGGTTGTATAACCTTATTTTCTAAAATATTGATGAGCTTTCTTTTATATGCTAAGTTATATTGAAGCATACAATATTATTATCTAGATGTATAAATTTAAAAGTCAATTATTGATTTCTAGAATAGGTTCTCGAGTAATAATTTTCATCTTGTTTTATCATTTAAACATTTCTAATCTATGTGCTCAAAAAATATGTTTAACAAATAGTGATTTTGAGGGAGTTCCCACAATGCATAGTCCAGCTCCAGGGTGGCATACTGCTAATGGAGCTACTCCAGATATTTTGCCTGGCCATTGGGGAATAACTATGCCGGCATCATTAGGAAATACATTTCAAGGTCTAACTGGCGATTATTCTGGAAGTTGGTGGGAAAGGGTTTGTCAGCCAGTTCCTGGGTGTTTGAAGGCAGGTGTAGAGTATAAATTTACTATCGACCTAGTCTTACTTTTTTATTATCAGCAAAATGCGGATACGTGTATGTTTCCAAAGTTTGCCATTTGGGGGGGGAATAATTGTAATCATCAGGCAGAACTTCTTTTTGACACAATTATTAATAATACAAGTTGGAAGAGTGTTGAATTTAAGTTTACCCCTACCCAAACATGGTGTTATTTAACCATGGGGTATAATGGTCAAGTAATTAATCCAAAAGCAATTTGCAATTCTTCTAGTTACAATCCTTATCTTGGGTGGACATATTGTGGGATTGACAATATGAGTTGCATCGTATCAGAAAAAGAGATTAAGAAAACCGATGTAACCTGTAATTCAAGTTGCGATGGAACAGCACAAATAAAGATGTATGGAGGAGTTGCACCCTATAGTTATTTATGGCAACCCGGAGGACAAACAACTGATAGTATATCAAACTTATGCGCAGGAAAATATTACGTAACAGTAACCGATTCTGTTGGTGCACTATTTGTTGATTCGGTAGCAATAGCACAACCACCTGTAATAGCTATTACATCAACTGTTACTTCCACATTTTGTAATAGAGCAGATGGCGCAATTAGTTTATCTGCAACCGGAGGTGTAGGCAATTATCATTACAGTTGGTCTACAAATGCAATTGGATCTAACCAAACGGGTATGTCATCTGGAACATATGCGGTAGAGGTAAGTGATAGTGCTTTGTGTAAACTAATTTCTGTATATACCATAACCAACACTCCTGGGCCACAATTAACAATATCAGGAAAAAGTGTAAGTTGCTATGGTGGAAGTGATGGAATGGTATGGGCTTCAACTCAAGGAGGAACAGGTGTCATAGATTATTCTTGGTTAGGGACAAGCGAAGAGAACGATTCATTGTTTTTTTTGCAATATGGAGTTTATTCAGTTACCGTAACTGACCAAGTGGGTTGTTTTGATGTAGATAGCTTTACGGTATCAGAGCCGCTGGTATTAATAGCAACAACTTCAGGCGCAAGTAGTTTATGTGCAGGAGATAGTATTGTAATAGGTTCAAGTGCAACAGGAGGAACAGCCCCATTTTCTTATAACTGGAATAATGGAGCTTGTACTAATTCTGTAATTACAATAGCCCCTGATAGTACTCAAATAGTAACCCTAGAAGTAACAGATGCAAATGGTTGTATTGCATCAGCATTGCAAAGTATAACAGTAAATGCACTACCGGTTGTAACCTATACTAGTGATGTATCATCTGGTTGTCCCTTGTTATGCAGTACTTTTAGCATAAGTACATCTACTCAAAATCTAATAAATACCTTTTGGAGTTTTGGAGATGGTGGCACTAGTACATTATATACTCCCATGCATTGTTATACAGAACCAGGAGTTTATAGTACAACTGTATCTGTAAAGGATATAAATGGGTGTCAATCAACATCAGTTATTCCCAATCAAATTACTGTGTACAATTCTCCTAATGCAGACTTTAGCCTATCATCCAGCGTAGTATCTATAACCAACCCTATAGTAGAAATTAAAAATACATCTACCGATGCAAGTAAGTGGAAGTGGAGTATTGAAGGGGAGGGGCCAGATAGTGTTAGTTGGAATATGTTTAAAACGTTTGATGATACAGGTAGGATTTGTGTGCTATTGGTAGTAGAAAATGCACATACTTGTAAAGATACAACCGAGCAATGTTTAACAATCACAGAAGATTTTGGTTTTTATGTTCCCAATTCTTTCACTCCAAATAGCGATGGAATTAATGATTTGTTAAATGGAGCAGGAATAGGTATAGCCGAATACCAGTTATGGATATACGATCGTTGGGGGCAAATGATCTATACTACACACAAAACCAATTCTCCCGAAACAGCGGTTCCGTGGAATGGTAGAGTAAATAATGTATTAGAAAATGTGCAAGAAGATGTGTATGTATGGAAAGTACAACTAACAGACATTTTTGGTAAACACCATAACTATATAGGACACGTAAGTGTCATTAGGTAGTGACCGCTATAAACTAGTTCTCATATTCAATTTGAGTTAAATTGTGTTTTTAACTCCCCAAATACTCCCTCGGAATTTTAATGAATGTTAAGTAAAACACGTGTATTTGTGCACCCATTAATTTTATTCAATTCAAGTGTTAATAAATAGAGTTTGTGAAAAAAAGAAAAATGATATTAAATCTAATCATCAATTTTTACTTTCCTGATTTTCAAACTATTGTAAGCAGTTGCCCTATTAATTCAAGCTTATCTACTTTTTTTTTGCTTTGACACAGATATCCTTTTGGTAGTTTATTTGCAGCATAAACTTAAACCAAAACCATGAAAAAGCAAACAATTAAATTGGCTGCACTAGCATTGCTACTAGCGGCTTCAGCAAAAAATGAAATTAATGCGCAAGCATCTGTTGCGTGGCGAACTCAATTGAATAATAGTCCATTCACTTATTTTGAGGGTGTTAACGATTATCAATCCTCATCTGAGGCTGTTATCGATACGTTGTCTAATAAAATTTACAGATTTGGATTTGATGAGAAAACTTTGAAAGATTTTGATCCAGGTGTAGGAAAAGTAATGAAAAGTGGTGCTGTTGTTGCTGCATACTCATCTAATACTGGCGCTCTTGATTGGGTGAATAATTTAACCTTGGTAAGTAAATATGGGGGCATATCTATTGTTAAGATAGTTCCAATAGGGAAGCAGAAAGGTTTATATATAATTGGAAGCTTTTCTGGCAAGATAAAATATCAAAACACTTCATTTACTTCTACAAATACTCCTAGTGCAATTACTGAGGGTATTGATGTGGACGACCTTTTTGTGTTAAAGATTAATGAAAATGGAACATTGATAAAATCATTATTCCTGAAACCAGATGTGATGTATCCTGGAAGTTTTGCTATGTCTACTGCAGCTGTTGATGTAAACGGATCGTTAGCAATTGTGTTCACAAATTATACTTCTGCAGTAAATGGTTATTTAATAGATCCACTTTCTTCTACTAAGCAAGTGATTTTAGGGCCAAATGATGTTGGAATTGTTAAGTACGATTCAAATTTGAAATTTATTAATAGTAATAAAATAGTTTCATATGGCGAAGAGTTTTCTGTTGATGGAATATTTTTTGATGGAAGCAAAAATTTTATTATTTCGGGAGTTGATTTTGGTCATGGATTCAATCAAAGTCAAACTAGCGTAGATTTTGATGCGAAACAATCTGGTGCACAAAAGCTAAACGGACTACCGGGAAGATACATTGCGAAATACTCTCCTAGTATGCAATTGTTATGGACTAATTCATTTACACGAACAGTTAATTTATCGTTGACACAAGATTTTTTTCTTAGAACAAATGTTGATAAGCAAGGTAATATATTTGTTTCAGGTATTTTAGGTGATCAGTCATGGGGAGGATTTAACACTAGTATAGATTTGTCGGCTACTAAAACTCTACACGGACCAGTGAAAGATAGTCTGAAATTATTTGTAGCTAAATACGATAAATTAGGTACTTTAAAAACAGTTTATTCCGAAACAAAATATGGTATAAAGGGTCCAGAAAGTTCCGTGGATGAATTAAGTTTTTTTATAGACTCAAAAAATAATGCCTATTTGTCTTGCATAGTGAATGATGGACTTTATATGTCGAAGTTGAATACGGCAGGAAACTCAATTACCAGGATTTGGAAAAACAGCATTTTTAATGTTAATCCATCAAAGCCAATTCAATCTTTTCCAACTATTATTGCAAATAAAAATGAGGTGTATCTATTTGCTAATCTAGGTGATGGGCATTCATTAAATACGTACAAAGATTTAGTTAATAACCCATTGTCTAAATTTTCTGTAGCAAAAGGAGCTGCTGATGTAGTAATAAAGTACACTTTAAGTGGTACTGCTTTATCTCCAGAAGAGCAAATAGAAGAGAACAATAATGTAGCCTATAAAACAGGTTTGGAAGAAAGTTCAATGAACGTATCGGTATATCCAAATCCTGCTACCGATTTTGTAACAATTAAGGTAGAGAGCACAGAGAATACTACAGCTACAATTTATAACTACAGTGGAGTAGCAGTAAAAACTATTGCTCTTGCCGAAACAGAGACAAAAGTGAATATATCTGAACTGCCAGCAGGAATGTACTTTGTAGAGGTGGTGTCGAACGGGAATAAAGAAGTAAAGAAAGTAATTAAACAATAAGTAATATTAGTTTGCCAGTTTGCTGGTTTGTTAGTTAGGGTTAGGTTAAAACATTAATAAACCGGTGAACTGGAATACTAATTATGCCTTTATGAAAATTTGCTATAACAACTATAAACTTAAACCAAAACCATGAAAAAGCAAACAATTAAACTAGCTGCGCTAGCATTGCTATTGGCAGCAAACACTAAACAACATGTAAACGCACAGGCTACGGTAGCTTGGAGAAATGTATTTGATGCAACTCCCTATACTCAAAATGAAGAAGAGCGGGTTGCTTCAAATGGTGTACTTGATACGCTAAGTAATCAAATTTACAGATATAGTAGCGATGAGTACGATGAGAGTTTTACAATCATAAATTTTGATGTTGACCCATCTGCCGGCAAAGCTATTAGAGAAGGCTATACAATTGCTGCTTACGATGCTAACTCTGGTAAATACAAGTGGGCGAATGAGCTAAAAGGGTTCAATCAATGGGGAACACCTATCATTGAGGATATAGAAGCTATTGGCGCTCAAAAGGGGTTATATGTAAGTGCTAGTTTTTCGGGAAAAATTTCCTATGGAACCAAAGTATTTAATGGTACGTTTAATCCCACGTTACATTCAAGTAATCCTGATGATATTTTACTAATGAAAATAGATGAGAAAGGCATTCTATTAAAATCTGCTGTTATTAAGCCTATTGGTAATGTTACAAATCAATCTCGTATATATTCTTCCCAAATAGCCGTTGATCCTAATGGGAACCTGCTAGTAGTGTTTGAAGCAGAATCGTGCAAATTAGATTTAGATCCGGGAGCAGGAGTAAAAAGTGTTACAGCATTAGATGGTGAAGTTTTTATGGTTAAATACGATAAAAATTTAAATTATTTAAATCACAATAAGATTGTATCAAATAGTTTGAGTCTTCATATACAGGATGTGAGCTTTGATGCTAGTAAAAACATTATACTAAAAGCATCGGCTTCTCAAGACGGGGGCACATTTACTGTTGATTTAGATAGTAAACAAAGTGGTATGCAAAGTTTACCAGCTGTTAATTATGAATTGCATAATCAATCTGTAATTCTCATAAAATATTCTGCTAATATGAATTATAGCTGGTCAAACATACTGAAACACTCTGAAACCGAACCTATGTACATGTTTAATAAAACAAAAATGAAAGTCGATAATATGGGTAATATTTATATAGCAGGTTTGCTTGAGCAAGGAGAGTATTTTCAGTATAACGGCACTACTAGTATTAATAATGCAACCAATATGCTTATTATGTATGTTGCAAAATATAATAAACAAGGTGCTTATCTAGGAATGTATCAAGAACAAAAGCCATTACTTGTTGGCACTTCTGGCGAATTTGATTTTACAATAGACTCAAGGAGAAATATCTATTATACAGTGTTTTTTGATAATAGCTTGTATATGTTTAAACTCAAAACTAATAGCACTACTAACTCATTTGCACAAATTTGGAAAAATAGAATATCTCCAACAGTTGGATCTTTAAATCAAGATACTTGGATGTTTGGTCTTACTGCTTTAGCAAACAAAAATAGTTTCTATTTACTATCTGCAATGACAGTTGGAGTGCATTATAAAGAAGCTGCAATTCTCTCTAACAATCAATTTGGTGTTGCCGCAGCTCAATTTACAGATTATAAAGATGTGATGATAAAATATACTCTATCCGGTTCCGCCCTATCACCTGAAGACCAAACAGAAGAAAACAACAGCATAGCGTACAAAACAGTAGTAGAAGAAGCTACTACCAATGTGGCTATCTATCCTAATCCGGCTACCGATTTTGTAACAATTAAGGTAGAGAGCACAGAGAATACTACAGCTACAATTTATAACTACAGTGGAGTAGCAGTAAAAACTATTGCTCTTGCCGAAACAGAGACAAAAGTGAATATATCTGAACTGCCAGCAGGAATGTACTTTGTAGAGGTGGTGTCGAACGGGAATAAAGAAGTAAAGAAAGTAATTAAACAATAAGTAATATTAGTTTGCCAGTTTGCTGGTTTGTTAGTTAGGGTTAGGTTAAAACATTAATAAACCGGTGAACTGGAATACTAATTATGCCTTTATGAAAATTTGCTATAACAACTATAAACTTAAACCAAAACCATGAAAAAGCAAACAATTAAACTAGCTGCGCTAGCATTGCTATTGGCAGCAAACACTAAACAAAATGTAAATGCTCAAGCTACTGTAGATTGGAAAAATTCATTTCAATTTCAAGTTGCATCCGATAATGGATACGCACCACAACCTCATGTCAGCATGTATTGGGGTGAATCTGCTATCGATTCAGTATCAAATCAGTGGATACGAATTGGATACGCAAAAGATGCAATTGATGTGAATCCGGATGTCTCAAAAGCATTGATTAATCCTAGTCTCGACAAACCTAATATAGCTGGTGTAGATTTCGACTTTATGGAAGAGGGCTCAATACCTTATAGTTTGGGTACCCCCTTTTTGGCTTCATACGCAAGTAACTCAGCAGGAAAATACCTTTGGTCGAAAAAGTATGTTATAAATGGTAATAATTCTGCTGTAGAAGCAAATGCAATTTGCAATATTGGTAACTCGAAAGGAATGTATGTAGCTGGACTTTATACCGGAAAATTTAAGTATGAAAGTAAACAGTTTTCATCAATATATAATCGCTCCAACTTATATGTTTTAAAGCTCAATGAAAATGGTACAATAGCCAAAACGTTAGATCTTCCTCTTAATACTATGCCAAGTGAAGCACATCTAAGCGATATTAAATCGGATAAATACGGTAATTTATTTGCGATATTAAATATAGGATACATTGAAGGTAATGGCTCACACAATATAAACTTTGCAAATGGAACTTCTGGTGTTGTAAAAGTAAAAAGTAATGATGCTGTACTATTGAAATTTAGTTCCTCGTTACAATTTTTATTTGCTCGAAAAATTGAGGCAAAAGGAAATCAACTTGGTTTAAATTCTATTCATTTAGATAAATACTCAAACATTATAGTAGGTGGGATTTTTTCAAAAGGTTCTGCAAGTTCAAACTCTTATATAGACTTTGATCCATCTAATTCTGTTTCAAATGTTACAACGCAAGGAAGTGATGGTTTAGAAGATATTTGTATTGCTAAATATACTAGCATTGGAAATTTTGTTTGGGCCAAAGCTATTGATGGTGGTGTAACCAATAATTTGTTTGAAACAGCAAAAGTAGAAGTTGATAAGCTTGGTAATATATTTGTAAGTGCTTATACAAATTCACCAATCGATATAAACCCAGATGTTGTAGCAACCAATAAGATAGTATCTAATAAAGTATACATTGCAAAATACGGCCCAGCAGGCTCCTATATTTGGAGCAGATCGCATAATGCAACTTCTGATTATTTAACAAATAACGATTTAGAAGTAGATACAGATGGAGATCCAATACTTTTATATTCGGAATTATATGCCAGCAATAAAACCATTCCACATCTAATAAAATACAGTACGTCTAATGGTGTAACTAAATGGAATAATCCTATTTATAACGCAAATGCTTACTCAGGAGATTTGATGTATAAAAATGCGCAAATTCTTACATATAAAAATAGTCTTTTCGTATCAATAGAACTTCACGGATCGTTTAACCTACTTTATTCGGGAGCCAATAATTTGATAAATCCGAACATAACATTTGAAATGTATCGTCCTGCCATGATTAAATATTCTTTTAGTGGCAGTGCCTTATCACCCGAAGAACAAGCAGAAGAGAGCAACAGTGTAGCCTATAAAACAGGTTTGGAAGAAAGTTCAATGAACGTATCGGTATATCCAAATCCTGCTACCGATTTTGTAACAATTAAGGTAGAGAGCACAGAGAATACTACAGCTACAATTTATAACTACAGTGGAGTTGCCATAAGAACAATTGCACTTACCGAGACAGAAACAAACGTGAACATCTCTGAACTACCAGTAGGAATGTATTTTATAGAAGTTATTGCGAATGGGAATAAAGAAGTGAAGAAAATAATTAAACAATAAAAAGTTAGAAGGTTTAAAAAGTTGGGGAGTTTTAATGTCTAACTCGACTTAAACCTTCAACTTTATTTTGGAACAACAATTGCAGATGAAACAAACTATTAACAGGAAATAAAATTATAAAATATTGCCAATGGTGGTTTGTTTAAATAAGTCCAATTTGCATTGATTGATAAAGGGTAGGAGATTTTGATTTTCTATAAATCATAAAGTACTATTAAAGTAAAACTATGGATTTTATCTGCACAACTTATTGGCAATAATAAATCGAGTGCTTATAGTTTTATACAGGTGTGTTTTTTATTCAGTTGAGTGCTAGTTGAAGCTTTGATTTTAAGAAGTATTAACGAGTAGTTTTTGGTGTTTTGTATGTAAAATGATTAATAAGCAAAAATTAAAATATTTATATTATGAGGTTTTTTTTTGTTGTGTTTTTAGTTTTCTTAATGTATACAATTGATGTGTTTTCTTGCTCTACAATTGGTCCCAATGACCCATCAACAATACAAGTTTTAGCAAGAAGTGGTTCCAGTTCAGGGTGGTCGAATTCAACTAATTTAGCTACGTCAAATAATAGTTACGCATCTAATACATCTAATCTAGCATCATCTGGTAATTATACAGATTACATCATAGCTAGAAATTTTGGCTTTACAGTCCCAGGAGGCTGTTTTGTTAGTTCAATAACGTTTTCAATTGAGATTAGTAATCCTAATGGAAGTACTCCTAATATCATTGATGACCAAGTAAGATTATTGGTAAATGGAGCAATTCAAGCCCCTTGTAATGCTGCTTCTGGAGCAAATTGGCCAACTTCTGATACGTATCGTACATATACATTTAGTTTAATGGATTATTGTGGTAATCCGGTAGATGTAACTTCTTCATTTTTTGGAATCGCGATATCTGTTAAAAGGGGGACAGGTTCTGGAACTGCTATTGCTCAAATTGATCATGTTTCTGCAACGTTAAATTTAGATACAGGAATTCCTCCTTGTGGTGAAGCGTGTCCAGTAAATTTGGGGCTCCCAATTGAATTGACAGATTTTTCTGTAAGTAATAAAATGAATCAAGTCGTTCAAATTAACTGGACTACAAACTCCGAACTAAATAATAACTACTTTACACTAGAAAAGTCTATTGATGCAATGAATTTTAAACCTATAGCTTTTTTAGAAGGGAAGGGGAATAGTTTTGTGATAAACAATTATTCATACCAAGATTTTGATATAATTGAAGGGGTTTTCTATTATAGATTAAAACAAACCGATTTTGATGGAGAGTTTTTTTATTCTACAATCAAATGGGTTGAAATAGCTAAAATACAAAAGAATCAAGTGTTATATGATATTGAAGGTGGACTCATTTATATCTATTTATATCAAGATTTTTCTTGTAAAAGAGCTAAACTAGAATTAATAGATGCCTTTGGAAGAGCTCGTGCTGTGCCTAATGAGTGTTCCTATTTTTCAAAAGGAAAACTGGTTTTAGATGTAACGTGTATAGATATAAATTCCATTGCCTTAGCAATTAATACAGACAACACTTGTGAGGTCTTAAAGATTAAAAAAATTAGTTATTAGATTTTTAGGTTTCAATTGGATATTTTTTGAGTAAGGATACTTAAAGCATAAATTACTTTCAACGTGTTTTTTATTTGGTTTTATTCAACAAGGGCTTGTTTGTGTAACCTTATCTTAATTTTCTTATTCTGTTGATATACAGTGTTTTGTTTTGTTTTTGCGTGTTTTTGTAGCCTTTTTTTAATGGAAAATGGGTGGAGAGTTTATTAAAAAGAGATTATATTGATAGTAAAATGTTTGAATAATTTGAATAGCTAGAAACATAATGATTATAAGGTCTATTAAACTTCCCCTTCTTATTATACTATATATACTAGTATTCTGTTTTGCACGAGCCCAAAATAGCAATAAGTCTAATGTTTGGTATTTTGGGCAGAATGCTGGACTTGATTTCAATAGTGGTTTTCCTATACCATTAGTAAACAGCCAAATGGCAACTGATGAGGGCTGTGCTTCTATTTCTAATTCTGTTGGTCAACTTTTGTTTTATACTGACGGTCGAATTATTTGGAATAAAAATCATACGAAAATGTCTCTTGCAGACGGAACATCTTGGAATAAAATGCTTTCAGGAGATGAGAGTTCTACCCAGTCTGCATTAATAACTCCTTTTATTGGCGACACTAATAAGTATTTTGTATTTACCACAGATGGAGCTAGTTCCTTTCCTAATGTAGGTCCACAAGGCAAGTGGGATGGATTGTATTACACAGTAGTAAATATGAATTTAAATGGTGGGTTTGGAGATATTGACACCAGTTTTTTATCTACTCAGTGTAATTATATTTCTGGTTCAAATAAAATTCAATTGCTCGATTCGGTAGATGAAAAAGTTACTGCTGCTATACACTCAAATGGCCATGATTATTGGATAATTACGCAACATCAACCCACAAGCAATATTTATGCATTTCATGTTTCATGTCAAGTAAGTTGTACGCCAGTGGTAAGTGGCTTTGGTGTTGGTTGTGCTCCTGGAAATGGTGCAATATCAGCATCAAAAGATGGGAAAAGTATTCTTATAGCAAACGCAGGCACACTTCCATGTGCTAGCTATCGTGGTGCTCACATTGTAGATTTTAATAATCAAACAGGTGCTGCTTCTAATATGCGAGTATTATTACCGAATGTTTCTTGTTATGGTGCTTCCTTTTCTCCCGATGATTCTAAAATTTATTTTACTCAGTATACTGGAACATATACTTTGCACGGCTTTGATAGGTTTGCTACAAACATTGCTACATCAATTAATTCTGTTGTTTTACCATTTCAGCCTGGTTTAATACAGGAAGCCTCAAATGGGAAATTATATATAGCAGAGCGTAATTCAGGCACAATATCTGAGTTGTCTTCTCCCAATAATTATTTATCTCCTGGGCTATTTGTTAATGCTATTGCGTTAGCAGGTAAACAAAGTAAGTTAGGGTTGCCTAATACATACAATCGTTTTTTTGTTTCCGCTATAAATTATAATTACACGATAAGTGATACTTCTATTTGTGCGGGGGACTCCATTTCAATTGGTGTAGCAACAGCATCGTCCAATAATACCTATTCTTGGTCGCCTACAAGTGGTTTAAGTAATAGTGCTATTGCTAATCCTAAAGCAAGCCCAAATGCAAGCACTCTGTATGTTTTGTCTATATACTTGCCGTGCGATACCTTATATGACACACTTCAAGTAAACGTAAATCCAAAACCCATTGTAAATCTTGGAAATGATACAAGTTTTTGTAATGGGAATACAGTTGTTATTAATGTTCAATCCCCTACAAGTAGCTATTGGTGGTCTACAGGAGATACGTTAGGTGCCATAGTTGTAAGCACATCTGGAATTTACTCTTCTACAGTTACCAATCAATTTGGCTGCAGTAATTCTGATAGTATTGATATTGTAGTAAACCCTTTACCTATTCTCTTGATTAATTCTGTTGCCATTTGTAATGGCAATACAGCGACCTTAACAGCTGCTGGAGCTCTAGCCTACAGTTGGTCTAATGGTGCTTCATCTTCTGTTATTTTAGTTGCTCCATCTATTTCTACTACTTATACGCTAACAGGAACAGACTCAAATGGCTGCATTTCTGATACTACAGCATCTGTTGTTGTAAATCCATTGCCTACACCGTTTATTATTTCTGTACACGAAATATGTATTGGAGGCACAATAAGCATGAGTGTATCCGGCAATTATAATATAACATGGTTTAATGGTTCTACTTCAAATGTTGTAAGTAGTATGCCCGCTTCAACAACCACCTACTCCTTGCTTGCAACCGATAGTAATGGATGCACAGCAACAGCGGTTAAAACTATTTTGGTAAATCAACTTCCAGTTGTTTCATTTCAAGCGCTGAATGTATGCCAAGGGAGTTATGCTACTATTAATGGAGTTGGTGCAAGTTCTTATAGTTGGATTACACCCAATAATGTATTTTCTGGGAATGTATTCCAATTACAAATAGATTCTTCGACTCTAGTTACAGTTATTGGAACAGATACCAATAACTGTGTCAATACATATTCTCAAACAATATCACCTATGACAAAACCCATTGCTGATTTTGATATAATAGTAATAGATTCGCTGTGTAGTTTCTCTTCGCTTGTAATAAACCATTCAATAAACGAATATTTTAATAAGTGGTATTTAAATGCAGAACCAATTTCATTCGACCGTAATTTAACACTTAGCTTACCATCGATTGGTTCCTATAGTTTAACACTTATTGTAGAAAGTGGTTTAGGGTGTCTCGATACCACACAAAAGCAAATAGAAGTTAAGGAAGATTTTATTAGTACACTATATATTCCTAACTGCTTTACTCCGAATGGTGATGGTGTAAATGATACATGGGGTGTAGAGTATACGTGCATGAAAGAACTTAAGTGTGAAATTTATAACAGGTGGGGAGAAAATATAAAAACGTTGACATCGTTAAGCGAACGATGGGACGGGCAATACAATGGAGGTATGGCTGAAAGCGAAGTTTTTGTTTATAAAATCATAACTACAGACAACGCTAAAGAGAATAAACAAGCCAAAGTTGGATATGTTACCGTGTTACGCTAAGAATATGGAATGATTTTAAAGCCGTTTGTTGTTACTCGAAAAATACATCTTTATTTACCTAAAACAGCTCAAACATGGAATGACAGAGTCAATAATATTTTAGAAACTGTTCAACAGGATGTGTATGTCTGGAAAGTACAACTAACAGACATTTTTGGCAAACGCCACAATTATGTGGGACATGTGAGTGTGATTAGGTAAATTAAAATGAATAAACAGTATGCTTACCGAATTAACTTATGCGATTTTGACAAAAAATACTTATAGTCAGCCAGTTGTGTGTATTTGCATTGGTTAAAGGTTGGAGTATTTGCTCATTTTTAGAAAGAAATTGGTGGAAATTAAATTGTTATTAGTGTAAATTGGAACAAAGTAGATTAATAAAACGGTGAATAGCTATGCTGAATATTGTTACAAAAAGCAAACAACAGTACTGATAGTCAAATCATTGTATTTTTTTTAGGTGATAGTCCTAATTTTAGAATACATCAGAAAAGGTAACTATGTACTTGAGATATCTAAGTTTTATTGATATATTGTGTAACGAAAACTAAAATATTATGAAGAAAGTATTACTAGGCTCTATTTTGTTTTTAGCTATTGCTATTACATCCTATTCACAAAATAGATTTAACATGTCCCAATACATGTTGCATCAAGCATTTGTAAACCCTGCAGCTATTGCAAATAATAATTTTATGAATGGGGCTATTTTTCATCGTAGCCAGTGGGTTGGCTTTGATGGTGCGCCTACTACTACAGGCTTGAATTTTACATTGCCCGGAAAGAGTCAGAAAAGTTTTTATGGTATAAATATCATGAATGATAAAATTGGCGTGAATAAAGCGTTTGAATTAGCCGGAAATTACGCCTATAGGGTGCAAGTAGCTGAATCTAAGTATTTAGCTTTTGCATTGGCTGCTAATGTAAATTTTGTGCAAAGTAATTTTGCTGCTGTAAATACAGATCAACCTAATGACCCTTATTTTACAGGTAATACACCCACTTTTGTAATGCCTAATTTTCGTTTTGGTACCTACCATTTTTCGCCAAAATATTACGTGGGACTTGCCATCAATAATTTATTAGAAAATAAAGTTGAGTTTCAAAATGCTTACAAAGGTCAAACTCAGTTTAATGTAAGTGATTTTCACTACTACATTCAAGGTGGATATTTATTTAAAATTTCCGAGAAATTTGATATCGGTGCATCTACCATGATTAAAAACGTAAACAACTCTCCGTTGCAAGTTGACTTAAACGCGCAAGCTATTTATTTGAAAAAATATGGTTTCGGATTTTCTTACAGAAGCAGCAAAGAGTTGGTAATACTTGCTAATGCAGCTATTACATCAAAAATACGTTTAGGATATGCGTATGATTTAGGATTCTCTAATCTTAAAAATTACAACTCCGGCAGCCATGAAATTATGCTTATTTTTAGCATGAACGAGGAGAAACTAAATGTTCGTCCTTTTGCCCCAAGATTTTAATTATATTTATACCCAATTAATAGACCTTTTCCCTTGCTAATAAAATAGTTGCGAGTTGTATAGAAGGTTTTTAGAAATAACACCCAAATACTTATTATGAAAAAAATTTTTCTCGCTCTTTTTACATTCGTTTCTTTTTTTGCTTCAATTAAAGCACAGAGTAAAGAACAAATTAAATCAGCCGATAACTATTTTAAAGAATTTAAATACTACGAAGCGCTAGATGAGTATTTAGAGATGGTAAAGGACCCTGCTGCTGCAAGAAATTACTATGTAAACAAGCAAATTGCAGAATGCTACAGACGTATTTTTGATTACGAAAATGCAGAAAAATGGTACTCTAAATTGATGGTTTTTAAAAGTGATGCAACTCCTGATATTTATTACAACTATGCTCAAATATTGGTAAACAATGAGAAGTATGCCGATGCAAAAGCCATTCATCAGCAGTATGTAGAAAAATCTGGGAAAGGACCATTGGTGCAAAAAACATTTGAAGAAAAATGCAATTGGGCTATCCAACATAAAGATTCGGTAAAGGAGTTCAATTCGTTCCTTACCAATTTAGAAACCGGTGGTAGATACATGGGAATGGAGTTTTACAATAACGGATTAATTTTTGCGTCTCCATTGGGGAATGAGTTTAAAATGGAAACGGTGTATTACGATATCGTTTTTGTTCCTCAAAAAGATTCATTAACATTCAATAAAAAAGAATACACTTTCAATAAAATAAATGAAATTTATTACGATGCTACGCCCTGTCTATCTAAGAATGGAAAGACATTGTATTTTTCGAAAAACGGAAGCCGGTATAAAAAATTCTCTGTAAACAAGGCTGATAAAGCAGGTGTAAACAAATCCGGATTATCTACTTTAGGGATTTACTCCTGTAAAAACAAAGAAGGTGTTTGGGAAGAGTTGAATGTATTAAACATCAATAGCGTACAGTATGATTGTGCATTTCCTGCTCTATCCGAAGATGGGAAAACACTTTATTTTGCAAGCAATATGCCTGGTGGTTTTGGAGGATTCGACTTGTACAAATGCCAATTTTTAACTGACTCTACGTGTACTAAGCCTGTTAATTTAGGCGAAGGCGTGAATACGGCAGAAGATGAAATTTACCCGCAAGTAGTAAAAGACAAATTTTATTTTGCATCCAAAGGTAGAATAGGTTTTGGTGGTTATGATTTATACGAAGGTGTATTGGTTGGAGAGGATGTGAAAAATATAAAAAATATGGGCAAGCCTTTCAACTCTTCTAAAGACGATATTTCTATCGTGTTTCATGAGAAAGGAAACAAAGGATATTTTGCATCCAACAGAGAAGGAACCCACGGATACGATAGAGTGTACTATTTTAACCAAAAAATAATTATTGATACTATCTCAGGAAAAGTAGTAGACAGAATTACTAAAAAACCTATTACCGGTGTATCTATTGATGTGTACGAGTATGTAAATGGTAAGCCGGTTTTCTTAAAACAAATAGTTACTGCGGATGATGGAAGTATTAATTTTTTATCCGATCCTAAGAAAGAATACAAATTTGTATTTAAAAAAGATGGTTATCAAGATAGAGAAATATTTGTGCCTACCGCAGATTCAAAAAGAAAGCCATCTCGCAAGCAGGTGTTGGCAGAGCTTGAATCTACAGGGTTTGATATGACTCCGGTAATGAAGAAGAATACTGTTATCCGAATTGATAATATTTATTTTGACTACAATAAAGCATCGCTTCGTTCAGAATCGTATGCTATACTTGAAAATTTAATTAGTGTATTGCAAGAGAGCACAGAGGTGAGAGTTGAGCTAAGTGCACATACGGATGCCGCTGGTGGAGATGCATACAATATGAAACTATCTCAAGCTCGTGCACAAACATGTTTTGATTATTTGGTTGGCGAAGGTGTTGATAAGAGTCGTTTAATTCCGAAGGGATATGGCGAAACTAAATTGTTGAATAATTGTAAAGATGCTACCAAATGTACGGAAGCAGAAAATCAGATAAACAGACGTGTAGAGGTAAAAGTTCTATAGTACGTAACGAACCATTATTTAGCTTGCTTGTTTTATTAAAAGCAGCAAATGAAATAAAATTAAAATAAGAAAGCCTGCACCAGCAGGCTTTCTTATTTATAAATGGAATTATTTAAAATGACAGAAGAAAAATTAATATTAGTTGATGAGCTTGATAATGAAATTGGTGTTTGCGAAAAAATAGAAGCGCACCAGAAAAAATTATTGCATCGCGCATTTTCTATTTTTGTTTTCAATGATAAAAAAGAACTTCTACTTCAAAGGCGAGCTGTAACAAAATACCATTCGGCCGGGCTTTGGACAAACACTTGTTGTGGGCATCCTAGGCCAAATGAAACAACAATAAATGCAGCTACTAGAAGATTACAAGAAGAAATGGGATTTGTGTGTTCGCTTCAAAGGTCCTTCAGTTTTATATACGATGCTAAACTGGAGAATAATTTATTTGAATATGAGTACGACCATGTTTTTATTGGTACGTATAATGATGCTCCCGTTATAAATACTGAGGAGGCTTCGGAATGGAAGTACGAGTCATTGGAGTTGGTTAAGCAAGATGTGTTGCGATATCCACAAAACTATACCGTTTGGTTTAAGAAATGTTTGGATAGAATAGTTATTTGATTGTATTACTAACAAAAAAAGGTGCACCAAATTGGCGCACCTTTTTTTATAATTTAAAACGATTAATTACTTCTTTTTTGCAGGAGCTTTAGCCATTTCTTCTTCAGCCATTTTTTTAATGCTTGCGCTAGCTTCCATGTTTTTCATGCAAGACTCTTTAGCAGCAGTAAAAGCAACTTTCCATCCTTCAACTTTCGCTTTGCTTTCTTCCATTTTTGTAGTCAATTCAGCTAATTGTTTTTTAGCAGTTTCTTCGTCAACTTCACCTTTGTTCATTTTTTCTTGCATAGCTGTAAACGCAGCTGTGTTTTCTTCCCAAGAAGTTTTAAATGCATCCCACTCAGTTTTCATTGCTTCGAAAGAAGACTTGTCGCTTTTGCAAGCATTAGCTGTTTCAGCAGCCTTTGCTTTAAGTTCTTCACTCATGCCTTCCATTGACATTGTTTCGTGGTTTTTGCATTCTGCATCACAATCAGCAATTGCTTTTTCTAAGTCTGCAGCCCATGTTGTAGCTTCAGAGCCTAAAGTTGTCCAGTTTGTACCAAAATCAGCAACAGCTTTCATTGTTTCAGCACTAGGACCATGTTTACAAGCTGATAGTGCCATTACAGCAGCTGCAGCAGATACTACTAAAAATTTAGCTTTCATTTTTTGTTTTTTTTAATTGTTATTATTAATCTATAAAATTTATGGATGCAAATATCGCATTTATTATGCAAATCCACAATAACGCCAAGGGCTATTTGGCAATAAAAATTGAATAGACAAATTATAATAAAGCAGATGTATGTGTCTTATTCTTTTACAATGCGGCTTATAAATGCTCCGTCAATTAAAAGCTGATAGATTCCACTGTTTAAATTACTTAAATTCAATTCGCATTTTTGTGTTAATGTGGCATCCATTATTTTTTTTCCTAAATAATCATAAACGACAATTTCGTGTTTGTTAAAATCGGTTGCAGATACCATACATACTCCATTAGATGGATTTGGGGAAATTGTAAACGCATCTTGCAGGAGAGTTGTAGTGACAATGCCTGTAGCTGTTTGTCCGCAAAGCCATTGACTATAATCAGCCGGAGTTTGTTGCCATGCTTGAAATGCAGTAAACACCTCGCTTATGGTAGCCCATTCTAGTTTGTTTGAGCCAATTGCGTTTAACGAATCGATTACTTTGTTTATTTTCTGAAAAAATAATGGGCCATATTCTCTTTGATTTGTCATTATACGAGTAACATAGAATTTATTTCCCGGCCATAATCCTTGTTGAATACTATCTACTTGCCCTTGAATTAAATCAATAATATCTTGTTCGTTGTCTAATGAGTCTAGCACCGGAGCACATCCTGTTCCCATACACCATAAGTTTTTTGCTGGATTGTGATTGTAAAAATTAGTTGTTGTGTCAGGTTTAAAAATGCCGAAATCATTTAAGTCATTGCTATGTGGAGGATAACTTCCTGCACCTGTTATCATAGAACATTGCCAAGAGTTGCCAAATACATTTCCAATAATGGGGTTTCTGTATTGCAACCAATCAATAGGCTGAAGCGTGGCGTTTGTAGTGGCGTATATGCATCCTCCCAAGTGGTGTGTAGGGTTGGCACCCAGAGAATCCAGCAAGTACCATTGGTCAGCAATGTTTCTGCCGTTCATATTTTTGGAGCGAGGATCTATTTCAATGTTGTCGTTATAAGGGGTACTAGCAAGTATTTCAAAAATATCATTTGCTGTTGTTCCACCATTGTCATATTGAAGAGCGCCTAATACAAACCCATCTGATGTTTGTAGATTCCATTTAACGTTTTTGGTGTCAACAATATTTGCCATTTGCAAGGCATTGTTTTTGGCTTTTGTATAATTAATTTGTGTTTGTAGGTTGTCTGATGGCTCATTGTGTGAAACAATATGCACATATAGTTTTGGCGCCTGTGCAAATAAAAGGCTGTTAAGTAGGATAAGTAATTGTGTAATTGTTCTTTTCATTTTTTGTTGTTTGTTTAGGTTGTTGATTTTTAAAAAGGATTATTTGTTTGTTTTTTTTACATTTCGCAAATCAAGAATATTCATAGCGTTGGAGCTTAGGCCGGAAATATTTTTATTTACCAATCGTACTACATGGTCGTAGTACAAAGGCACAATTGGAGCTTCTTCTACAATCATTCTATCCATTTGTTGGTATAGTTCATTTCTGTTTTTCTCATTCAATTCTATTTGAGCCTGCTCATACAATGCATCGTATTTTGCATTTTTATAATGCGTATAATTATACCCTTGTGGCGAAAAATTTTTAGAATAAAAAACCGACAAAAAAGTTTCTGCATCCGGATAGTCAGCCAACCAAGATTTTCTAAAGAATAATACTTGCGAACTAGCCACAGCTTCGTACAATATTGCTGCTTTCTCAATGTTTATATTTACCCTTATTCCAATCTCTTTTAGTTGTGCTTGCACAAACTCACATATGTCGGCATATTGTTCTGTGCTGTATAATGTTATCTCTGGTAGTCCGTTGCCATTTGGGAATCCGGCAGATGTCAATAATTGTCTTGCTTTGTCTGGGTCGTAGGTGTAGCCAACTACTTTAGTTGCATCAAATGCATTTAATCCGGGTGGTATAAATCCTGCTGTGGCAGGAGTTCCAAAGCCGGCATGCAAATACTTAACCATTTTTTTTCTGTCGATGGCATAATTTATGGCTTGGCGCACAGCCTTTATTTTAATAGGGCTGTATTCTACTAATTTATTTTTCGAGTCAATTAAGAAACCCAAGTAATCAGTTTTTAAATAAGGTTGACTTTGCACATAAAAATTGGCTTTGTACACATCATTCAGTTCCCCATTTTTTGTAAATACTTCATCTTTATTAATAGCATCAATTCCGGAAAGCATGTCTATATTGCCTTTCATGAATTCCATAAACGCTGTTTCTTTATCTTTTATAAATGAAATAGAAACTGCATCTAAATATGGCAATTGTTCATTGTTTTTTTTCTCAAAATAATTTTCGTTTTTAACTAAAATCAATTTTACACCTTCTTCCCATAGCTTGAATTTAAAAGGTCCGGTGCCAATTGGGTGGCTTCTAAAATCTGCCCCATAGTGCTCTACAACTTCATGTGGCACAACTGAAAAAAATTTCATCGTTAAAACTCCCAAAAATGGGGTGAAAGGAGCTTTAAGAAAAATTTTAAATGTAGTGTCGTTTATGGCTATAAATCCTTTGTTGTTGCTTCTTTCGCCTCTATCTATATTTGTTAAAAGTGTAGTAGCGTTAGAAATGGATGCATCATATAATCTAAAAAAACTATGTACAAAATCATCTGCAACAACCTTTCTTCCTTTGCCACCATTGAATATTGTGTCGTTGTGAAAAAATACATCATCTCGAAGGATAAAAGTATATTCTCTGCCATCTTCAGAAATAGTCCATCTTTTAGCAATATCTCCTACAATCCGCAAGGAGTCATCCATTTTCACTAAGCCATTAAAAAGTTGATTAACAGCAGTAATGTTTTCAAATCGACTTGCAGCAGCAGGATCTAATGATGTAATGCTCGACAATTCGTTGTAGCGAAAGGTTGTCCTGATGTCTTGAGTGTTTTTCTTTTGTTTTTTTTCGCATGCAAAAAGCAAAAGAGCGCCCAAGCAAAAAGCAAGTAAATAATTTCTAATCATGTTATATAAATATGCTGAATTAAATCTAGAAAGTAAAATAGATTTATCAACGGATATTTTCTTGTTTGTGTGCTACAAATTCTTTTATAAGCTAGTAAAATGGGGTAAATTAGACCGACTGTAGATTATGGCTGTTTGAACCAAATTCGTATCTTTGCGCCTTCATGCAGCAGAACACAAAAACAGTAGCATTTCACACATTGGGTTGTAAGTTGAATTTTTCCGAAACTTCAACTATTGCTCGTGTTTTTCAAGATAATGGATACGTAAAAGTTGACTTTGCAAATCCGGCAGATATTTATGTGATTAATACCTGCTCCGTTACCGAGAATGCAGACAAAGAGTGTAAGCAAATTGTAAAATCCGCAAAGAAAAGAGCTCCTGATTCAATTGTTGTTATTGTGGGTTGTTATGCACAATTAAAACCTAATGAAATACTTCAAATAGAGGGAGTAAATTTAGTTTTAGGTGCAAAGGAAAAATTTAATATTCTTCAATACATTGAAAGTATTGCCACGCGCGAGGATAAGAAAATAGTGTCGTGCGAAATTGATGATGTAAATACTTTTGTTGATTCGCATTCGTTTGGCGATAGAACACGTGTGTTTTTAAAAGTACAAGACGGGTGTGATTACACATGTTCTTTTTGTACTATCCCTTTAGCCAGAGGTAAAAGTAGAAGTGGTACAGTGCAAAGTGTTGTAGAGAGAGTGCAAAAAATAGCTCAAGATGGTATAAAAGAAATTGTGCTTACAGGAGTTAATTTGGGCGACTTTGGAAAGAGTAATCCCGAATTAAAAAAACACCAAGAAAACTTTTTTGATTTAGTAAAACAGTTGGAGAATATTGAGGATATAGAGCGCTATAGGATATCTTCTATCGAACCTAATTTACTTACCGATGAAATAATTCAATTCGTTTCCGGCTCTAAAAAATTTGTGCCACATTTTCATATCCCGCTACAATCGGGTAGCAACAAAGTCTTAAAGTTGATGCGCAGGCGCTATTTAAGAGAGTTGTACGAAAGCAGAGTGCAAGCAATAAAATCGTTGATGCCACATTGTGCCATAGGAGTAGATGTTATAGTTGGCTTTCCTGGAGAAACAGAAGAAGATTTTCTAGAGACATATAAATTTTTGAATTCTCTTGATATAAGTTATTTGCATGTGTTTACTTATTCGGAGCGTGATAATACAGACGCTTTGAGCATAAAGCCTGTAGTGCCTTATGCCGTAAGGAAGCAGCGGAACAACATGCTTCGAATCTTATCTACAAAAAAGCAATTGGCATTTTATAATCAGTTTGTTGGCACTACTCGCAAGGTATTATTCGAGACAGAAACGAAAGATGCCTTTATATATGGGTATTCGGATAATTATTTAAAGATTAAATACCCTTTTGAGGAGAGGTTGACCAATCAAATTGTAAATTGCAAACTAACTAAAATAGGCGCTGATGGTGTTTTTGAAGTAAGTATTGATGACGCTATTTTGCAGAATGCAGAACATATTATAAATAAGCCTAATTCAACATTAATAATTCAACATTCTTAATTCCCACTAATGTATCCTACCATTTATCATTTAGTAAAAGATTTGTTTGGCTTTGAAATTGGCATTTTGCGTGTGGTGCAGAGTTTTGGCTTTTTTGTTGCATTCGGATTTTTATCTGCTGCTTTTTTTTGGACAAATGAATTAAAGCGCAAAGAAGAGCTTGGGTTATTGAATCCACAAAAAGTAAAACGTATAGAAAATGCGCCAGTTAGTTTAGTAGAAAGAATATTCATGCTCTTGATTTCGTTTGTGCTCGGCTTTAAATTGCTTGGTATTACAATGAACTACGATGAGTTTATACAGAAGCCGCCTGCGTATTTATTGTCTGCTAAAGGGAATTTATTTGGAGGAATTATTGGCTTGGCAATTGCATGGTACATGCAGTATAGCGATGCGAAAAAATTAAAAGGCAAAGCACAAGTTGAAAAAGAATTGTTGATGCATCCTTACGAGCATGTTGGTAATATGATTATGATTGCAGTAGTGTCAGGAATTTTAGGAGCTAAAATATTTCACAACCTGGAGAATCCGGATGAGTTTATGGCAGACCCGGTGGGAGCCATGTTTTCATTCAGTGGATTGACCATGTATGGAGGGTTGATTCTAGGTGCAATTTGTGTGATTTATTATGCAAAAAGAAACAAGTTGACAGTTCTACATGTGGTTGATGCCTCCGCTCCGGCTATTATGTTGGGCTATGCAGTTGGTCGTGTGGGATGCCAAGTGGCAGGAGATGGAGATTGGGGGATAGATAATTTAGCTGCCAAACCAGATTGGATGAGCTTTTTGCCCGACTGGATGTGGGCATACAATTATCCGCACAATGTAAATAGCGTAGGTATTCCCATTCCCGGTTGCATGGAAGAAGAGCATTGTGCCATGCTTGCTAATCCTGTTTTTCCAACACCCTTTTACGAAACAATAATGTGCACATTCTTATTCGGTGTACTTTGGATGGTTCGAAAAAAAATACAAGCGCCAGGATTGATGTTTTCTTTGTATTTATTGCTAAATGGGATAGAGCGCTTTTTGATAGAAAGCATTCGGGTAAACTCCGTGTATCATATCTTTGGAAGAGATATTACCCAAGCTCAAATTATTTCAAGTATATTGATACTACTGGGTATTGCAGGGATAGTATATTTTAGAAAAAAGCACTCCAATACTATTTCTCAGAGCTAAAAATCAACTAATGGACTTAGAGAAAATTTGCAAAGAAGTTATTCCTGTTGTAAAAACGGTTGGGCTTTTTATTAAGCAACAGCGTATTACATTTAATGAGAGTAAGGTAGAGTTTAAAGGAGGAAACGATTTGGTTTCCTACGTAGATAAAACAGCGGAAGAGCAATTAGTAAAATACCTGCAATTGTTGCTGCCTGAGGCAGGTTTTATAACGGAGGAAAATACTATTGATAAAAAGGGCGATGTGTATAATTGGATAATTGACCCGCTAGATGGTACAACTAACTTTGTACACGGATTGCCTTGCTATTGTGTAAGTGTGGGGTTGGCAAAGAATAATAAACCCATATTAGGTGTTATATATGAAATAAACTTAGATGAATGTTTTTATGCGTGGGAGAAGGGGGGAGCTTACTTAAACAATAAAGTGATTAGTGTAACAAATACACTAAGCCTATCAAAGTCACTAATAGCGACAGGTTTTCCGTATGATAGCAAAGGCACAATCGATGCTAGTTTTAACACAATAAAGTATTTGCAGAGCAACTCGCGAGGAGTGAGGCGTCTTGGCTCAGCAGCAGCAGATATGGCTTATGTAGCTTGTGGTAGACTAGAAGCTTTTTATCAAGAAAAATTGAATGCGTGGGATATTGCTGCGGGTGTAATCATTGTTCAAGAAGCAGGTGGGGTAGTAACGGATTTTGAAGGAGGCGAAAATTATTTATTTGGTAGGGAATTGATTGCGTCTAATAGGGGAATACAGAATGAGTTAAAACAGATAGTTTTTGACAATTACAAGAAGACTACTTTATATATAGAGAAATGATGCCTAATTAAGGAGGAGGATTTCTCTCCAAGTTAATCAGGCATCAACAATAATAAAGATTCCCAGTGCTATTCAACTACTTTTCTGCATAAATTTAACCTGAAACAGATTAACAGGTGTTTTTATGCTATTAGCACAAACAAGGGTATAGATATAGAAATTAGAAGAAAAACAGAAGATAGTAGTAAAGAAATTATTGCATACCATACTGCTTTATTTGCCCTTAGTTTCTGCTCCTCGTTTAAGTTGGGTTGTTTTGAAGCTCGTTTCGCTTCTTTTAATGCAAACAAATTAACAATAAACACGCAAAGTCCTATTATAGATAATCCTATTAAGCCTACTAAATAAGCGCCCAATCCTGCAAACCAAACACCGGCAGGTTCAAATGCCGCATAAACCTGAGTAACAAAAAACAGAAAATTTAATACCCTCAAAATAGCAACCCCCAGTGCTGTAAAAAAATTAGCCTTTCTATGCCTTTCAACTTTTTTTAGTTGCGCCTCTGTATCTATAGCTTCTGCTACTGCTGGAGTTATCGTATTGTTTTTTATACTAAACACCTTTTTAGAATTGACTGTTGCTTTTCTGTTAGCCTCTACAAGAGCATTTGAATTTTTAAAGAAATTAGGTTTTTCGTTCGCTGTTTTTGCACCATTGAAGGATGTGCTTTGCTCTGCAATCGGCACTTTTTGAGTTGTATTGTTTTTTGTCTCCGAAGTGCCTGATATTACAGCAATTTTCTTTGTTTGTTTATCTAATTTGGTAGCTTTTTCAGCATAGTTTCCTTTTGTGTATTTTCTTGCAACGAAAGTGTTCGTTTTGCAAGAAGATAAAATAATTACCAAAGCCAGTATAGATAAAATTACATTTTTCATTTTTACATGCTTTTTAATTAAGTTCAATTTTATTAAATCCATTAATTATCTTTTGTTTACAATTACAGCCTTACCTGCAATCCTATGCACGCCAAAGGTCCTCCCCCCACACCCAATTCGGCATTTATTCCAACAAATCTTCCCATTAGTATTTGGTAACCAACAGCAACACGACCGGTAGGAACATAGTTCTTTTCATAAGTTTTTGAACTAGAAACATACACATCTTGTATGTTATTTCCGAACGCGGCATACCTCTCATTTTTATACATAAGTCCTACAGAGGCATGAATGTAACCGCTCCAATCGTCAAATGAATCTGCAAAATAGGTAGCTCCAATTCGTGCTCTATACCTGCTATCGTTGTATTGCACCACATAGCTACCTGCATCGGAAACGCCTGCTTTTTTTATATCTCTTGTCATATAGGATTTATCGTCCAAATTATCGAACAAATATTCTACATCTACTCGCGTTCTGTTTACATCCAACGTAAGGCTGAATTGTTTTGCTAATCGGATGTCTGCTTTTATCCCACATCCATTAAAATAGCTGCTATTTTTAGGATTACTCGCATCTACCTTTTGAAATGTATTGATTTGCTCGTACTTTAATTTTTGCATAAGAACATAGCCGCCATAGGTTGTTATTGAAACATAATTTTTTCTTTTATTTTCTTTAGCAAAAAGCGAAGAGCAAACAAATAATAAAACAGCTAGCGTGCTAATATTGTATTTTTTCATGTGTGTAATTTTTAGTTGTTGGTTACTCAAAAGTACTTTCAGCGGTTGGGGTAATCAACTCGAAATTAGTGAAATCTAATGCTCCTGTTTTTAATTTTTAATATGCAAGTATTTGATATTCAGTTTTTTGCAAGTAAATATGAGTCAAAATCATATAACTCCTAGAGTCATTTAACTTTATATGAAAATTTAGTATAAATACGTTTCTAGATTCTTTGACTCACACTTTTGAGCGTATGGTCAAATAGAGCAGAGTAGAGATGCGTGTGCAGGTTTGCGCACATAAATTTAAGCAGACTCTGATAGGTTTTACTGTGTTAGAAAAATAAAAATTTATGAGATTATGTTTTTAATTTTTGAGCAAGAAAACTGAACCCTTTTATGTATAAATTTTATCCCCATCTTTGCATGATGAAAAAAGGTACCCTAGAAAAACTCACTCTACTGCTTATCCTAATTGTATGCGCAAGCAGTTTTATTCAAGCTCAATCCAAACTTATCTATAAATTCGATATCAAGCGCGAGATAGACCCAGCTGCATGGCGTCAAACGCAGGCAGCGTTTGACAATGCGGAGGAGCAAAAAGCCGATTACATTCTTATTCACATGAACACCTACGGAGGCATGGTGGATATGGCTGATAAAATTTGCACCAAAATTTTGGATTCGAAAATTCCTGTTATCGTTTTTATAGATAAAAATGCGGCATCTGCCGGAGCACTTATTTCTATTGCTTGCGATAGTATTTACATGGCTCCAGGAGCCAGCATTGGCGCTGCAACTGTGGTTGATCAAGCCGGTACACCTCAGCCGGAAAAATACCAGTCGTACATGCGTTCAAAATTGCGTGCTACAGCAGAAGTAAATAAAAGAGACCCTAGAATTGCAGAAGCAATGAACGACCCAAGAATAAAAATTGAAAACGTAAATGATTCCGGCAAGGTGTTGACATTTACTACGGAAGAAGCCATAAAAAATGGCTATTGCGAGGGTGAAGTAAAAAATATTGATGATGTTATTGCGCGCTTAGGAATTACAAATTCCGAAATAAAAGAATACAAGCCTTCTACAATTGAGGCTATTGTTGACTTTTTGCTAAGTCCTGCCGTTAGTGGCATTTTAATTATGGTAATTATTGGCGGAATCTATTTTGAATTGCAGGCTCCTGGCATTGGCTTTCCGCTGTTTGCTGCTATTGGAGCTGCTGTGCTTTACTTTGCTCCTCTTTACTTAGAAGGGCTTGCGGCTAACTGGGAGATAGCATTATTTGTGTTGGGTGTAGTATTAGTTGTTGTAGAGCTTTTTGCTATTCCGGGCTTTGGTGTAATTGGTATTTCGGGTATTGTGTGCATTGTGTTAGGGTTAACATTGAGTTTAGTAGGCGCAATGCCAACAATAGACGCTCCGGTTGATTTACCTCCGTTTGAAGGATTTGTAAAATCACTGTTTGTGGTAGTGCTTTCTATTGTGTTGTCTGTGGGCGTTTCCATGTATCTTGGGCCTAAGCTAATGGATACAAAACTGTTTGGAAAATTTGTTTTGCAAACTACACAAGCTTCAAACAAAGGGTACGTAAGCGCTGATATAGATACTTCTTTTTTGATTGGCAAATCAGGCCTAGCTTTTACGGTATTAAGACCATCCGGTAAAGTAGAAATTGAATCGGAAGTGTACGATGCTATTGCCATGAATGGCTATATTGAAAAAGGTGATAAGGTGGAAGTGGTAAAGACAGAATCCGCACAAGTATTGGTACGCAAGAGTTTGTAAGTAAAGGCTCAAACATATATTTTGTGAAGCAATGTCTGTATTTGCTTAGGTAGCCTTTAAACCTTATATTCAATCAAACCAAATTGTTTGCATCATGAAATCTAAATTGCTATTAATTTTAGTTTCAGTTTTTTTTCTGAGTACCTCTGTATTTGCTCAATTTCCTTCGGTATATAAGGCGCGATTAGATTTTGTCTTTGACAGTGTGTGTAATGCACACAACATAAAAGGAGCTGCCGCAAATGTTCTTATTCCTAATGTTGGCGTGTGGAATGGTGTTCATGGAATTTCGGAAGTTGGGGTGCCAATCACCAAAAGTATGTTATTCCCAATCGGTAGCAATACCAAAACATATACAGCCGTAATGATTCTTAAATTGCAAGAATTAGGATTGTTGAGTATCAATGATACAATTGGCACGTGGTTTCCTGGCAATCCTAATATTCCCGGAAAAATTACCATCAAACAATTGTTGCGCCATCAAAGTGGATTGTACGACTATTTTAATTCCAACCCCGCCACGTTTGATAGTTTGAATGCCGATTTTACAAGAACTTGGCAACCTACAGAGATGTTTCAATTTATAAAGGCACCAATTGCAAATCCCGGAGGGGCTTTCAATTATTGCAATACGAATTATTTATTGGCGGGATTAATTATCGAACAAGTAACCGGATTGTCTTACCATATGGCGTTGCGAAATTATATTTTTACTCCATTTAATTTGCAGCACACTATTACTCCTCCTTTTGAAACTACTCTAGACACCATCCCCAACGGTTGGACTGCTGATATTATGGGATACCAAGAAGATATGCAAGTTAACTATGGATGGTCTAACAATGCTTTTTTGTCAATGGCTTCCGCGGCCGGTGCTATATGTGCAACTGCCGAAGATTTATCATGGTTTTGGGATAATTTGATGCATAGCCAAACCATTTTAAATGCAAGTTCGTTGAATGACATGAAACAATTTATATTCTCAGGAAGTGGATCTTCCTACGGTTTGGGGCTATTTAGATTTACTAATTTTTATGCGGGAAAAACGGTTTATTCTCACGGAGGTACCTGTTTTGGATATATTTCTGAAAATTTATTCGAGCCTACTACAAATGTTAGTGTATCAGTTCTTACAAATCAAGACAGCGTAAGTAATAATGCCATACTTGTAAGTTCTGTTAGAGGGCTTTTTAAAGAGAGCCTTGGAATGCTATCCATTCCTGCATTTGTAAATAACTATACAAATGACGAACAATTGCTTGTATATCCTAACCCTGCTGGTGATGTTGTAAATATTGAGTTTAATGAAAATGGACTGCATGCGGTATCTGTAATGGATATTTCCGGAGCTGTAGTTTTTGAAACTCAGGCAAGCTCGAATTATGTAATTGTTGAAACCAGTAAATTCGCGAACGGGATATATCAATTGCTAACAATTGATAATAGTTCAGGAAGAAGAAAAACAACTAAGCTTGTTGTAGCAAGGTGATTCAGAGACGAAAACAAGCAGCTTTAGGTAAGGTTTTTGTATTTTTGCTTAAACGTAATTGTGAATTAACTGTAGAATAAGAGTGGTAGAATACAGTATTTTATTTGCCAATACTAATCATATAAAAATTATAGATATCCATAAAGTAGGACATCAAAAAAAATAGTTATAAATAAAATGTCTAAGAAATCCATCGGTTTATTTACAGCTACTTCTATCGTAATATCAAGTATGATAGGGGTAGGTGTGTTTACAAGCCTCGGATATCAAGTGGAAGGATTGAGTTCGGGTTTTTCTATTTTGCTGCTTTGGGTGTTAGGAGGATTTGCAGCTCTATTGGGAGCCTTTTGCTATGCGGAGTTGGGGGCAGCTATGCCTCGCTCTGGCGGAGAGTATAATTTTTTATCTACTATTTATCATCCTTTATTGGGGTTTTTGTCCGGTTGGATTTCTGCTACCGTTGGTTTTTCTGCGCCTATTGCAGCTTCGGCAATGGCTTTTGGTAAGTATATAAATGCTGTTTTCCCGACCTGCTCCGCGCAATTGACCGCTATAATTGTAATTGTGGTAGTAGCAGGCATTCATTCGCTACATATTTCTGTAAGTAAAAAATTTCAAGTAATTACTACTGTTTTAAATGTGCTTATTATAATCACACTTATTGTTGTTGGGCTAAGCGTGAAACCAACTGGCGATATTTCTTTTGCTTTTTCGGTAAATGATATTTCTAGTTCAGGGTTTGCTATTTCGTTTTTCTTTGTAAGTCTAGCTTATTCAGGATGGAACGCTTCTGCTTACATTGCAGGAGAGATAAAAGATGTTCATAAAAATTTACCTCGCTCTTTGCTTCTGGGAACCGTTATAGTAGGAGTGTTGTATATTTTAATTAATTATGTTTTTTTAAGATGCTCTCCCGTAGCCGATATAAAAGGTAAAGCGGAGGTTGGTATTATTGCTTCTCGATTTATTTTGGGCGAAACAGGTGGAAATGTGATGGGGCTTATTATTGCGTTATTATTATTGGCCTCTGTTAGTTCCATGATATTCGCTGGTCCAAGAGTAATCGAAACAATTGGTTCTGATTTTAAACTTTTTAAACTGTTTGCCAGACGCAGTAAAAATGAATCTCCTATTTACGCTATTTTATTGCAAGGCATTATTGCTATTTTATTTGTTATCACCGCCAAGTTTGATGAGGTGATTACCTATATAAGTTTTACATTAAATCTGTTTTTGCTAATAACAGTTCTTGGATTAATTGTCTTGAGAGTTAGACAGCCTAATTTACCTCGTCCCTATAAAACTCCGTTATATCCACTAATTCCGATATTGTTTTTACTTATTAGCGGATGGCTTACCTATCAAGGATTTCTTCAAAAACCCACCGAATCGTTGTATGGTTTAGCAACTGTTTTTAGTGGTGTAGCTTTTTATGTACTTAATAAATTATTGTCAAAATCAGATGAGGCTTCTAATTAGTGTTTTTATACTTCTGTTTTTTTTCTCTTGTAAAAATGAAGTATCTAAGAATGTAGAAATATCTACCGATAGCTCTAAAGTTTTTCAGGCAAATAGAAATGCCCTTGCTATTAATATTGACGCCCCCCTCAATCAATTAGCCGCAGCCGTTGCGGGTATAGATAGTATAACTTATACACTATCTCAATTTAATCAACTTAAAAATGAACAATGGTACACGTATGCCAATAAAATGAATGCTAGTTGGCTTCGGTACGACTCGCTGCACACGCTTCCCATGACTCTATGGAGAAACAAAGAGTTGGTTTATGATTCCACCCATTTTTTGTTTTATCCTTTTGCCGGAGCCGATATACTAAACGCATATACACTATTTCCTGACGCTGATAAGTATATACTTATTGGTTTAGAGCCAATTGGTAGTTTGCCCGATACGTCAGTATTTTCAAATGCATCAAAATTCAATGCCTACACAAGTGCTGTAAATGCATCGTTGTACGCCATTTTAAATTTTAGTTTTTTTCGCACCATTTCTATGGCAAGTGATTTTCATCAAAAGGAATTAAATGGGACGGTTCATTTGCTTGTGCTTTTTTTGAAGCGTATGAATTTGCAATTGGTAAGTTTTAATTATGTTGCTATTGATGCTAATGGCAACGAAAAAAGTTTTTTAGATTATACCTCACTACAATTAGATTCTGCTTTAAATAAAGGCTGTGTTATTAAATTTACTGATGGAAAAGAAATAAAACAGGTGTACTATTTTTCAGTTGACTTGTCGGATGATAAATTAAATAGAAACCAAGGATTGTTCACCTATCTTGCTAAGGAAGGCAGTTTTAATACATACTTAAAATCTGCTTCTTATCTTATGCACAAAACTTATTTTTCTAAAATCAGAAATTTTATTTTAGCAAACACTTCGCAAATTGTGCAGGATGATTCCGGAATTCCATACAGATTTATTGATTCCACAAAATGGGATGTTCAGTTGTACGGAACGTATAGTGGCCCAATACCAATGTTTGGAGGTTCTTATCAGCCCGATTTTGTAGCTGCTTACAAGGCGAAAGCTTCTTTGGTGAAGCCACTTCCATTTGGAATAGGTTACAAATATAAACTCGGAGAATCGAATTTACAGGTAATACGAACAAAGCAATGATGGGTTTCCCTAAACAACTCGACAAATATTTTTTTGTAGTTACTTTTTTTTTATTTTCTTATTGTAGTAATACTGCCAAGATAAATCCACCTGTTGACAAGCCTTACGGACTGCTCGATTCTATTATAAAAAAATCATCTAATGCTTTTTTACAAAGAATAGCTACACAAGACTCAACGTACCATATTCAACTAATTTATACGCAAATAAATCGCGACTCGCTTAACAATCCCACATTTTCAACTTTTTTTTATTCGGTAGATACGCTTGAGTATTATTACCCTGCCAGTCTGGTTAAGCTGCCAACTGCTTTATTGGCACTAGAGAAACTGAATGAATTGGATCTTCCGGAATTGACTAAAAGTTCGTACATGTTTACGGATAGTGCACATAAATGTCAGCGGTCCTATTTTACAGATGAAAGTTCGGAAAGCAAAAAGCCATCCATAGAGCAATACATAAAAAAGATGTTGCTTGTTAGTGATAACAATGCATATAGCCGAGTATTTGAATTTTTGGGTGCAGATTATATTAATACTAAGCTTCACGATAAAGGATATAAAAGCTCTTACATTATACATCGATTTGATGCGCAGTGTGGCACCAAAGAAAATAGATATACTAATCCTATTCGTTTTTTTAACGATAGCATGAAACTAGTGTATTCAAAGCCTCCGCAGATTGATACGCATAATTTTTACCACCCCTTGGGTGTAATTCGGATTGGGAACGCGTATGTAGATGCGAATAACAAACTTGTTACCCAACCTAAGGATTTTACTTTTTCGAATTATATTTCTTTACAAGATGTACATAGAATGGTTGTGGCAACGATGTTCCCAACTAATGTTGATAAAGCGGAACGCTTTGCGATTTCCTCTGGAGAGTATGATTTTATTAGAAAATACTTAGCTATGATGCCTTATCAATCTCAGAATCCTGCCTACAACAGAAAAGAGTATTACGATGCGTATAAAAAATATTTATTTTGGGGAGCAGATAAGAATGTAAACATGGATACAACTGTTAAAATATTCAATATAGTTGGTCAGTCATATGGATTTTTGAGCGACTGTGCCTATATAGTAGATTTTAAAAACAATGTAGAGTTTTTCCTTTCGGCTGCAATTTATGTAAATAAGGATGGTGTGCTAAATGATGGTAAATATGAGTATAAGGAAATTGGCTTCCCTTTTTTAAAGCAGATCGGACAGGCTGTTTATAACTACGAAGTAAATCGTACTAGAAAATATGCTCCGAATTTGCAACAATTCAGGTATAAATAGTAAATTAGAATAAATCACTTATTCAAATGAATTCAATTTTCAAATCATTTACCGCTTTTTTAATTGGCGTAGTACTTGTGTTTTCTTCTTGTCAGAAAGAAGATACCGATCCTAGCACTGATGCAAGAGATAATTACGAAGGTTCTTGGTCTTGTGTCGAGAATAGTTCTATTACCGGAACAAATCCAACGTTTACAGTTAAAATAGTGAAGGGAAGTGGAGATGATGAAATTGTATTTCAAAATTTTTATGCACTTGGAAATAATAACAGTGCTACTGCAGTAATTGATGCAAATAATTTTACAATTAATCAACAAACTGTTGCAGGTAATACGGTAAAAGGCTCTGGTAATTTGCAAGGCCCTAGTGCTATTTTTATGACCTATTCTGTTTTTGATGGTAGTACCAAGGATAGTGTAACTGCTACACTAAGCAGGCAATAGTGTATTGTTAAATTATCTACAATTAGTTAAATCTCTTTATTATGGCTTTACAGCGACCTTTTAATTTTAAAAAGTGGATTGACGATAATAGACACTTATTAAAACCTCCTGTAGGAAATAAAGTGGTGTATCAAGACACCGAGTTTATTGTAATGGTAGTGGGAGGGCCTAATTCCCGTAAGGATTATCACTACAACGAAAGCGAAGAATTTTTTTATCAATTGGAGGGAGACATTGTTGTTAAAATTCAAGAAGACGGCAAGGCGGTAGAGGTGCCAATAAAAGAAGGTGATATATTTTTGTTGCCTCCGAAAGTGCCGCATAGTCCAGGGCGTGGATCAAATACCATTGGACTGGTTATGGAGCGCAGAAGGAAGGATAATGAAAAAGATGGACTATTGTGGTTTTGTGAGAAGTGCAATAACAAACTGTTCGAAAAATATTTTGAAATGAAAAATATTGAAATTGCTTTTCAAAATACATTTGCAGAGTTTTATGGTAATGAAGATTTACGCACATGTAAAAAGTGTAGTGCTGTAATGGAGCCCCCGGCTTCGTATAAAAAGTAAGCTATGCTTAAAATAGACATACATACACACATTTTGCCAGAAAAAATGCCTAACTGGGCAGAAAAGTTTGGATATGGCGGATTTGTACGACTAGATCACCACAAGCCATGTTGTGCAAAGATGATGGTGGATGATAAATTTTTCAGAGAGGTAGAAGATAATGCTTGGAGTGCAGAAAAGCGTATGCACGAATGTGATGCACACAAGGCGCAAGTTCAGGTGTTATCAACTGTTCCGGTTATGTTTAATTATTGGTCGCAACCAAAGGATTGTTTGGCCGTGTCTCAATTTTTAAACGATCATATTGCAGAGATTGTTCAACGGTATCCTAAACGCTTTATTGGTCTGGGAACGATACCTATGCAAGACCCGGATTTAGCAGCACAAGAACTCGAACGATGTATGAAAATTGGTTTGCGTGGTGTGCAAATTGGCTCACACGTAATTAACGATTGGAATTTGGGTTCTATTTCGTTGTTCCCTATTTACGAAGTGGCACAGAAATTAAATGCAGCCATATTTGTTCACCCATGGGAAATGATGGGACAAGAACACATGGCTCGCTACTGGCTGCCTTGGTTGGTGGGGATGCCCGCAGAAACATCAAGAGCAATTTGCTCCATGATATTTGGAGGAGTGTTTGAACGATTGCCAAAATTGAAAATTGCATTTGCACACGGTGGAGGCTCATTTCCTGCTACCATTGGGCGTATTGAACATGGCTTTAAATGTCGCCCCGATTTGGTTGCCATTCACAACGATGTAAATCCCAAAGAGTATCTAGGAAAATTTTATGTAGATTCTTTAGTACATGATTTAGGCGCATTGGATGTAATTGTAAAATTATTTGGATCGGATCGTGTTGCATTAGGCAGCGATTACCCATTTCCACTGGGGGAATCCGAACCCGGTAAATTAATTGAAAGCGCGCACTATCCAAAGCATGTTAAAGAACAACTATTACATGGTACTGCCTTGGAGTGGTTGGGATTGCAAAAGGAACTCTTTGTATAAGTCCTATTAAAAGTTAAATAGATTAATCGGCAGAATGGAAAAATTGCAGGGACATACCTATTAGTGTTATCTATTGGCTTTGAATTTCTATTTTTAAATCATCAAAGTAACATTCTGTTGTTCCATAGTAGTAAAGGTTGAATTCTATTTTGGAACTCGTATAGTTTTCAGGAATTATAGCTTCAAGAGAAATTGTTCTCCATCCATTTTCTAAAATAGTAGTAACATACTCGCTTCTAAAATTAAATTTTCTTTTATCCACTTCCTGCAGTAGTAGTAGTCCTGGCATGTCTTGCGAGAAGCTATTTACAGATATTTTTATACGGTCTCCTTTCTTTACCGGAATACTTGTTTCGCAGGCAATTGAATTTTCTGGAGTTGTTTTAATGGATGTGTTTCCCGAAGTATAAAGTACATTGGTTATTTTATCTAATCCTTTAAACTGAAATGCGCTGTCGCTAGAAAAAAAAGTATTAGCTGTTTTATTTATGTGCTCGAAATCACAAAGCACAGTCTTTGTTGTCTTATACACTGCTGTGTTAGCTCTGTAAATGGTTTCAATTAAATAAAATGTTTCTCTCGTGTTTTTGTTTTCTTTTACACGAGTTATCTTTTTTATAAGAGAATCGCATCCTTCGGTTATTTTTTTTAGCAGAACCACATCATCCATCTCTCTGAAGTAAACTAAGATGTTTGGATTGTTTTTTATAAGCTCTTTATTGCTTATTTCAATTTCCCAATGCCTTATTTTGTTTTCTCCAATAGAGTAAAAATAGGATGTAGGATAAAGTGTTCGCAGATAATAATAGTTTGTAAAGAAATAGTTGCCGTGATAAAAAGCTCCAAAGTTTAGTGCGGACGCTACAAAGCAAGAGCCTTGATAACCTGTAGTAATTATCTTCGGAGTGTCTTTATATTTTTCCACTTCTAAACTTGTTTGATAAATTGCATTTGGCTCTGAAAAAATGGAAAATTGTTCGTCAAATTTTTCATACTGGAAAATAAGCACAAGGGCTAACAATGCAATCGGGATGTATTTATTTTCGTATTCTTTTTTAATAAGTAGTATGGATGCAATTAGCAGCGGGATAGTTAATGACTGGGATGCAATTAAATAGTGATACCCAAAATGTTTTGCTGCAAAAATTACTTGGCTCAACATAATTAGCACTCCGGCAAACACCAACTTAAAATAATAATTACTCCATTGTTTTTTAGCAAATCCCCATATTAGTATAGTTAGTAGGACAAGCAGAGATGTATAATAAAACAAATCTCTTTGTAAAAGTTTTTTTAGGTTGTCGTAAAAAAGAGAAGTGTTAATTATTTTTTCTTCTCCTTGCCCGTAGTTTCCCGTATGGGTAGTTAGGTTTGTAAACCATGTCACAGCATCGCTAAGTTTATGCCAAATAGGGAATGTTAGCAAAAGAATAAACAAAAGCGTTTCGGCAATAAAAATAAGTTTGTTTTTGATGGAGCTGATTAAAAAAAGCGGAAGTATAAAAAAGGGAAGGCACGTAATTTTAGTTACAACCAAAAAGCCCGTTATAGCTGAGAAAGTTAAAATATTACCTACACTTAACTTTTCGTTGTTGTTTAGTTTGTTGCAAATTTTTAAAACGAATGCTGCATAATAAATTACTACAAAGAGAATTAATGTTTCCGGAACAATTCTCGTTAATAAGAAATAGTGGGTACAAAAATAAGCACATAGCGGAATTAGTTGAAACGCAAGTGCTAAGTATAAATTTGTAAATGTTTTATAGATACTTCTCGAGCTAAAGTAGATAACTAAAACGCCTGTAACTATAAGTACTCCGGAGCAAATTTTAATATACAACTCGGGGTTGGCCAATACATCTTGAAAAACAGTTTGGGTGCCAAGGATTGCATGTGCAACATAAATAATTATTCCGGCAAGTAAATGTACCGTAGTTCCCGGGTTGTCATAATGACCAATTTCAAAATCGCCATTGGCAATGTGAGTGCCGTTAATCAAATAAATATAAACAGAATCAGGGTAGGTAGAGTAGTAGCTACCAATTGCAAATAAGCAGACATAAGCAGCTATGCCTAGTAAGAGAGGAATAAGTAAGAGAATAAGCTCTTCAGCTTTTTTGTTAGTGCCTTTACTATCCAATAGCATTATACAAAACGTTCTCCTTTGGTAACTTTCACATCATTTACAAAATTTCGTATTTGCTGTTCGTCTTGTTTTTTGCAAATTAAAATGGTGTTGTCGTACTCTACAATTATATAATCATCTAATCCCTCAACTACCAATAGTTTATCCTTAGAAATATTAACTATACAATTTTTACTTCCGTACATCATTACATTTTTCCCAACAATCGCATTCTTGTTGTCATCCTTTTTTATGTGATTGTATAAAGAGCCCCACGTGCCTAAATCGCTCCAGCCAATAATAGATTCTCGCACATATACATTCTCCGCTTTTTCTAATACAGCATAATCAATAGAAATATTCTTGCAACGAGTGTATGCATCTGTTATAAACTCGTCTTCTTCTTTAGTGTAGTATTTGCTACTTCCTTCTGAAAAAATACCTGCCATTTCGGGCTCGTACTTTTCAAAAGCCTTTACAATAGTTTTTGAGCTCCAAATAAAAATGCCGGAGTTCCACAGAAAATCACCGCTTTGCATAAAAAATTTAGCCATGTCTAAATCCGGCTTTTCGGTAAATACTTTTACTCGTTTAATTCGCTTGTCTCTCTCTTTGTGCGTGGATTCAATAAATTGGATGTATCCATATCCGGTGTCGGGGCGAGTGGGTTTAATGCCAAGTGTTACAATACATTCTTCTTGTTGTGCTTTTTTAAAACACGAATTTATTGCTTTTACAAACGTATCTTCTTTTTTTATCAAATGGTCAGAAGGTGCAGCTACAATTAGTGCCCTTGGGTTTTTTTTGTGTATTTTATAGCTTGCGTAAGCTAAGCAAGGTGCGGTGTTTTTTCGAATCGGTTCGCATAAAATATTTTCGTGTTTTATATCCGGTAATTGTTCCTTTACCAAATCTAAATACGATTTATGCGTAACAATAATTATGTTTTCAATTGGACAAATTTTTATAAAGCGGTCGAATGTTTGTTGCAAAAGCGTTCTACCTGTTCCTAATACATCAATAAATTGTTTAGGTCGAGCTGTTTTGCTCATGGGCCAAAAGCGGCTTCCTACACCGCCTGCCATTATTACACAATACTGGTTTTGCATTTTTTACGATAATTTTTTTAATGCGTGTCTTATGTTGTCAATAATTAAAGGAATGTCTTCTGTCTTACAAGTACCAACGGATATTCTGTACCAGTCAGATGTTTCTTTGTCTCCAAAAGCGTAAAACGGAACAATCGCAATTTTTGCTTCATTCAGCAAATACGCAGTTATTTCTTTAGTGGAAGAAAGTTGTTCCCCGTTTTCTTTTTTCATTCCGATTAAACGGAATTGTGCCGTAAGATATATAGCTGCTTGTGGGGCTATACAGGCAACTTTAAATCCTTCTTTTTGTAGTTGCGTAAATCCTGTATAAAATGCCTGTAGTCTACTGTTGATTTTTTCTTTCATGTTAACCATAAAAGAATCTATACTCGCATAATTGGATAGGTAGTCGGCACAAGCCATCTGTTCTGCCTTGGGAGCCCAAGCACCTACATGCCCAATTATAGACTTCATTTTATCAATTACTTTTTTAGGTCCAAAAGCCCAGCCAACTCTAACGCCTGTGGCAGCTAACGATTTTGAAATACCATCAATGTAAATAGTGTATTTTTTCATTTCCGGAAGCAAGGAAACCGGATCGTAATGCTTGGTATCTCCGAATGTAAGTGCCCAATAAATTTGATCGTACAATAAATACAACGGCTTTTGGGTGTAATCTCGTTTGCGGTTTTCATCTAATACAAGCTCGCAAATTTCTCGCAACTGATTTTTCGAAAACGTTGTACCCGTTGGATTTAAAGGCGAACAGAGTGCTAACATGGTAGCATCCTTTAAAAAAGGTTTTAGCTCTGCCGCAGTGGGCATAAAATTATTTTCTGCTGTTGTTTCAACAATTATCGCTTTTGCCGATGTTAAATGGCAATAGTGATTGTTGTTCCACGATGGAGTAGGAAAAACTACTACGTCATCCGGATCTATCAACGTTCGATAAGCCGAATAAATAAGTGGACGAGCACCGCCTGATATTACAATTTCATCCGTACCATAATTCAAATTACCGTATTTCTTTAAATACGCAGAAACCGAATTGCGTAAGTCTATCATTCCTTCTGCACTCGGATAATTTGTTTCGTCATTTTCGTATGCCGTAATAATGGCCGACTTAAGCTCGGCAGGAATGGGGAAAAGCTTAGGGTTGAAATCTCCAATAGTAAGATTGTATATTTTTTCTCCTTTTTTTATTTTTTCATTTACTTCGGCAGCAAGTCTAATTATTTCTGAGCCAATAATGTTTTCTGCTAGTTGAGAAACGCGAAGCGGAGTTGTTTGTTCTACCATACGGGCAATGAGTTTAAGCAACGCACAAACGTACATTAAAATAGTGAGTTTGACAATATTTAAAGCGCCTTCGTTTCTGTTTATTTATCAAATATTTTGTACCTTAATGCACCTTGTAAAACAAATAGAAAAGTGCCGGATAGTATTGTCATAATTCCAACGTACAACGAGAAAGAGAATATCGAAAAGATGATTCGAACGGTATTTTCTTTGCCACATTCATTTCATATTTTAATAGTGGAAGACAATTCCCCCGATGGAACAGCTGCTATTGTAAAGGGCTTGATGAATGAGTTTTCGGATAGGCTATTTATAGAGGAGCGCAAAGGAAAATTAGGGTTAGGTACAGCCTATATTCATGGATTTAAGTGGGCTATAAAAAATAAATACGATTATGTTTTTGAAATGGATGCAGATTTTTCGCACAATCCATCCGACTTAATTCGTCTTAGAGATGCTTGTGCAAACTCCAGTGCAGATGTTGCAATTGGCTCAAGATATGTGAAAGGGGGGCAGGTAAAAGATTGGTCGCTGGACAGAATATTGATGTCTTATTTTGCTTCGTTGTATGTTAGATTAATACTTTGGATTCCTGTTAAAGATACTACTGCAGGATTTAAATGCTATACCAGAAAAGTGTTGGAAGCAATGCCGCTCGACTCCATACGATTTATGGGATATGCTTTTCAAATTGAGATGAAGTACACCGCCTGGAAACTAGGCTTTAAACTTAAAGAAATCCCTATAACCTTTAAAGATAGAGTAGAAGGGACTTCCAAGATGAGTACCAAAATATTTAAGGAAGCATTTGTTGGCGTTTGGAAAATGAGAATGAAAAAAATATAATACCCTAATACTCTTTTTATGTCGTCTATCCTTATTAAGAACGCCATGCTAGTAAATGAAGGCTCTGTAGTCCTTACAGATGTGCATGTTTTAGAAGGAATCATAAAAAAAATAGCACCACAACTCAAAGAAAACGCTACTAAAATTATTGATGCGAAAGGCTTGTATTTATTGCCCGGTGTAATTGATGATCAGGTGCATTTTCGGGAACCTGGTTTAACGCACAAAGGAGAAATATACACCGAAGCTAAAGCTGCTGTTGCCGGAGGCGTAACAACGTATATGGAGATGCCAAATGTAATTCCTGCTACACTTACACAAGATTTGTTAGAACAAAAGTATAGCAGGGCATCGGAGGTTTCATTGGCAAATTATTCTTTTTTTATGGGAGCCTCGAATGATAATAGAGATGAGGTGCTTAAGACAAATCCTAAAACGGTGTGTGGTGTTAAAATATTTATGGGTTCTTCTACTGGAAATATGTTGGTGGATAATAAACAAACACTAGAAACTATTTTTGCCGAGTGCAAAACCCTTATCGCTACTCATTGCGAAGATGAGCCCACAATTAAAAAAAAAATAGCGCAGTTTATTGCACAATATGGAGACGATATTCCTGTGCGCTTTCATCCACTTATTCGAAGCGAAGAAGCTTGTTATAAATCGTCTTCCTATGCTGCGGAGTTGGCGGCTAAATACAATACTCGCTTACATATTTTGCATATTTCTACTGCAAAAGAAATTAGTTTATTTAAGAATAATATTCCCTTAAAGGATAAGCGAATTACGGCCGAAGCTTGCATTCATCATCTTTGGTTTAGCGAAAAAGATTACGATGTAAAAGGCAATTTTATTAAATGGAATCCTGCTGTTAAAACAGAACAAGACAGGCAAGCCGTTTTTAATGCTGTTTTAGAAAATAAAATTGATATAATTGCAACAGACCATGCACCACATACGCAGGAGGAAAAAATGCAGGTATATACAAAAGCTCCGTCCGGTGGGCCTCTCATTCAGCACTCGTTGGTAGCCATGTTAGAATTTTATCACCAACAAAAAATAAGTTTAGAGAGAATTGTAGAGAAAATGTGCCACGCTCCGGCAGATTGTTTTCAGGTTGAAAAACGAGGCTATGTTAAAGAAGGATATTATGCCGATTTAGTGTTGGTTGATTTAAATAGTTCGTGGACGGTTGATAAGTCAAATCTTTTGTATAAATGTAATTGGAGCCCTTTTGAAGGGTACACGTTTAAGTCAAAAATCAAACATACGTTTGTCAATGGGCATCATGTTTACAACGATGGGGTGTTTGACGAATCTAAAAAAGGGATGCGAGTTCTTTTTGATAGGTAGTACTTGGTTTGCACAAATAGAGGGTTGTATACACCTATATTTTTCAATTAAAAAATTAGTACCGATATTTAGCCAGCGCAATTTAGTTGTACATGTTGTATTCATTTGTCCGTCCTTTTGTTACCATCTTTCACAATGTTTTCTATCGAATTCATTATCGAGGGTTAGAGAATATTCCGATGGGCAAACCGGTTGTGTTTGCGCCTAATCATGTAAATGGCTTTGTCGACCCTATTGTGATTGCCATTGCCTGTAAACAAAAAGTTCGTTTTTTTGCACGTTCCGATGTGTTTAACTCCTCACTAAAAAAAAGAATTTTGAATTCGCTGAGTGTTAGTCCTATGTATCGAATAAGAGAAGGGTTTGCAGAGGTTAAGAAGAATGAACAAGCATTTGAAGAATGCAAGAAATTATTGGCAGAAAACAAATCAATATTGATTTTTCCGGAAGGCGATTGTGTACAAGAAAAACGTATTCGTAAACTAAAGAAAGGATTAGCCCGTATTGTATTTTATACCGAAGAAGCATTTAATTTTGAGAAAGATGTGCTAGTTGTGCCAGTTGGATTAAATTACTCCGAGCCGACTAAATTTAGAAGTAATTTGTGTGTAGAGTTTGGAAAGCCAATTTCTGCTGCATCCTATGCAAATAGCTACAAAGAGAATAAAGCAAAGGCGATAACAGACTTTACACAAGAAATAGAAGATAGCTTAAAGGGCGCTGTTGTTGTGCAAAAGTATCCCGAGAACGATGATTTATTTAAACAACTGTGTTTGCTGCTAAAGCCCAAATTGCTTGTAGATAAAGGTTTTGAAGTTGACAATGTTGAGCAAGGGTATTTAATGGAAAAAGAAATAGCCGCTAAAATATCCAATACACAAAATGTAAATCCCGCGAATATAGATTCCCTGAAAAAAGCATGCGAAGCGTGTTTAGTTGAGCTAAAAAAAAACAATATTCAAGATGCTTTGCAACTATTTGTTCCTAATACCGGAATGTTGAATCTTATATTTCATTTGTTTGTGTGTGTGCTGGCGGTGCCTCTTTTTACTGTTGCTTTTTTAGTAAATGCGCCTGCTTATCTTATATCCGGCTGGCTAACAAAACGTATGGTAAAGGATAATGTTTTTGTGGGATCCTTTGCCCTAAATTTAGGAATGATTTTTTGGTTGGTGCAATATACAGTAGAGCTATTGACAATAAAGAGTTTACTAGGTAACTATAATGCTTTAATTTGTGCAATGGCAATTCCGATTTTAGGAATGTACTTGCTTTTTTTTACTTCTTATGCCAAGAAGGTATTACGGAGACTTTCTGCTTTTTCTAGAGTAAATACACTTGATGCTATTCGCGCAAAGCATTTGACGGCCGTTGTAGAGGCATATCGAAAATAAAAAAAGAGGGGTGGTTTTTAAAAACCACCCCTCTTTTTTTACTAATTAAATTTTAATTATTGCTCAAACGTTAAATTTCCTGTAGTAGTATAATTATCAGCTAGCATAGTTGGCTTAATAATAGTAGAAGTGCCATCTAATAAAGCAACCATTTTCTTATTTCTCAACTCGTCAAGCATCCAATAATCAGTTGGCGCATCTCCGCCTGTATAAGTAACAGTGCTAGAAGAAGAGCTTGTGGTAGTAGTTTTGGTAAGAGTAATTAGTACAATCTGCTCTTTTCTTTTTACTTCTTTGCCAACACCTGCTGTAAAGTTCCAAGTGCCTTCTCTAACTACAGTTGTAGCAGAAGATCCGGTTCCACTTACTTCTGTTGATTTAAAAGTACCATCTTTCTCAAATGTATATACCAATGTAAAAACCTCAGATGAAGAAAATCCTGAATTGTCTGTATATGTCCTTGTGCTGCCATCTGCAGTCATTGAAGAAGTACCATCGTCAGAGGTTATATTCATTTCACCGGAAGTAAGTTTCCACTCCCCTGCTACACGCGCTTTGCGCGAGCGTAAAGATAAAAACGGATCGTTTTCTCCTTTTTTACAGCTATCAAAAAGTACTATCGCACCTAAAATAGCAACGAATGTTAAAATATGTTTTTTCATTTTTTGTATGATTTAAAAGATTATTGTTCAAATGTTTTTGTTCCTTTTAAAGAAGTTGATGTTCCTGAGCTTGGAGTGTAGCTATTATCATAGATAAACACAATTTTTTTATTTCTCAACTCATCAATTTTCATTATAGTAGAAGTAGCGCTTGCTCCTGTTGCAGTGTACTCATTAATAACATTATTGGCGCTTGTTCCGGATGTTTCTTTATATGAAAGAGTATAAAGAATAATTTGAGATTTTTTCTTCTCTTCGCCTACACCACCCATAAAATTCCAAGTGCCGGATTCTTCTATTGTCCAAACGCCAGCACCAGAGCCTCCGTTTGCCGACATTTTGTAGGTTCCATCTTTCTCAAATGTCCATGATTCTACATATGCTGTAGTAGAAGAACTTCCGTTTGTGGTGCTTGTTCTGTTAGAGCCATCGTATGTTCTGCTTGTTGTTGTAGACGAAACCGAGTTGGAAGAAGTATATGTTTCTTCGCCAGCAGTCAACTTCCATTCGCCAACTAAGCGCGCTTTGCGTGAACGTAAAGATAAAAACGGATCGTTTTCTCCTTTTTTACAGCTATCGAATAGCATTGTGCTAGCTAGTACAGCCGTTAATAAAATAATTACTTGTTTTTTCATTTTTAAAAGGTTTTTGTTAATTGCGTGGCAATATTACAACATTTATACACAAGCCAAACTAAAAAATATAAAAAGAAAACAGCATGAGATTTTGATAAAAATAAATAGTTGTGTATATTTGCAACCTTATTTACCATAAGGCCCATTCGTCTAGGGGTTAGGACAGCAGATTTTCATTCTGTAAACAGGGGTTCGATTCCCCTATGGGCTACAAAAGAGGCTTGCTAAAACTTTAGCAAGCCTCTTTTTTTTATACTTGGATTAGGATTTATGGAGTGATATAAACATATAAAGCCAGTTGCAGCAACCTGCAACTGGCTTTATAGTAAAGAAATATTTTTGGTTATAAATTAAAATCCATCATCAAAAAACTCTTCGTCATCGTCATCGTCATAAAGATTGGTGTTCAAATCTTCAATTTTAATGGCAGTAACATCATCGCCAATTCCAAACTCTTCGTCATCTTCAGCAATGGCGCTTTTTTTGGTTTTAGTAGCTTTCTTATCTGCTTTAGCAGATGTAGTTTTTTTTGCACCTGCCGCTTTAGCCTTAGGTGCTTTCTCTTTAGTTTCTTTTTTTGATGCCTTTTTCATTTTTGCCGATTATTACTTTTGTTGCTTTAACGACTGGTGCAAATTTCTAAAAAAAAGTTTCAATTAAAAAAATTTTTACATTAATTAATTGTCGCAATTACTTTTAATTCTATTGCAATAGGAGTGGGCAGACAATTTATTTCAATAGTTGTTCTGCAGGGAGCATTTTCCTTAAAATATTCAGCCCACAGCCTGTTGTATGTTGCAAAGTCGTCCTTCATATTAGTTAAAAACACCGTCACATCTACTATATTGCCCCAAGAACTGCCAGCTTCCTCTAAAATAGCCTTCACATTTTTAAACACACTATGGCATTGTAAGGCTATATCATAAGACATGATGTTTCCTGCCGCATCTAGTTCTACACCCGGTATTTTCTTTGTTCCACGCTCTCTTGGGCCAACTCCCGACAAGAAAAGAAGATTGCCGACTTTCTTTGCATGCGGATATAAGCCAACAGGCTCGGGAGCCTTGCTTGAATTAATAGAGTTGTCGGAATTCATGCGCTAAAAAAATTAAAATGGTTAAATCTTCTTCAAAAATATTGTTTTCTACCATCAACATTGCAATGTTAATTAAAAAAATGTGTGTTAAACATATTATTTAAAGTATTAATTAGCTTTAATTACATCAACAAAAAATAACATGACCAAATCAGTTTTAGAAAAAGATAACAAGATTTTTGTGTTAGACACGTCTGTTATTATATATGACCATACAGCCATAAAAAATTTTAAACACCATGACGTGGTAATTCCGATAACTGTTTTGGAGGAGTTAGATAATTTTAAAAAAGGAAATGATACGAAGAATTACTCTGCCCGTGAATTTATTCGCTTTATTGATAAGCTTTCGGGCAACAATACCCTGCAAGACTGGATAAGCTTGGATGGAAAGGGGCGAGGAAAATTTAAAATTGAAATGAGCCAATCGGCTAAAATAGATGCGGAGAAGGTTTTTGGAGAAAGAAAACCCGATCACAAAATAATTAATTGTGCGCTACACATGGCGCAAGAGTACCCAAACAGAAAGGTTATTTTGGTTACCAAAGACATTAATTTACGGTTGAAAGCCAAATCGCTTAATATTACAGCCGAAGATTACGAAACAGGTAAAATTGAGGACGAAAATTTATATACCGGCAAAACCACTCTTGAAAAAGCTCCAATAGAAGCTATAGACTCCTTATACGAAAAAGGTTTTTGCACTACTACAGAGTTGTTAAAGAAACAAATTCCATCCGCAAATCATTATTATGTTTTAAAAAACGGACAAAAGTCTGTTTTAGCTCATTACAACCCTATTAGCGAACAGATGGAACGAGTTAAAAAGCATGCTACTTTGGGTATAGAGCCCCGAAATGCCGAACAGGCTTTTGCAATGGATGCAATAATGAATCCTAATATCTCTTTGGTCACTATTCAAGGAGTGGCAGGTACGGGAAAAACATTGCTGTCTTTAGCAGGCGCATTAGAGCAAAAAAGAAATTACCATCAAATTTATTTGGCCAGACCTATTGTACCACTTAGCAATAAAGATATTGGCTATTTGCCTGGAGATATCAAATCAAAGGTAAATCCTTACATGGAGCCACTTTGGGACAACTTGAAGTACATTAAGAACCAGTTTAATGAAAAAGATAAAGAGTACAAGCAAATTAACGAAATGGTAGAAAGTGAAAAGTTGATTGTTTGCCCATTGGCATACATTAGGGGGCGAAGCTTATCAAACGTGTTCTTTATTGTGGATGAAGCTCAAAATCTTACTCCGCACGAAGTTAAAACGATTATTACCAGAGCCGGAGAGAATACCAAGATTGTTTTTACCGGAGATATATATCAAATTGACACGCCTTATTTAGATACGCAAAGTAATGGATTGTCTTATTTAATAGACCGTTTAAAGGGACAATCAGTATATGCACATATTACTCTAGAAAGAGGAGAGCGCTCTGAGTTGGCTAATTTGGCCAATGAGTTTTTGTAATAATTAAACCCTAAATACGCAGTTGGAAAATACAACTGCCTACAACTAAATATTAGTAAGGTTTCCGTACTAATATTTAGTTGGGGTTACCCGTACTAAGACTGATAGTGGGCTTTTTTCAAAAGCTTCTACAGCCTAATTGCGGTTAAAAAGGTAAAGGGGGCGTGCAACCAACAGCACACCCCCTTTGGGTAAACCACACGAAAACAATCATTCATTTTTTTTCTACTATTTTCGAGCTTTTCGGATATGGCTCGCCTTACTCAATTATTTCTTTGGGAGAATAAAAATTTAACTGTTCATTAAGTTCGTCAATGTTTCTTTTCAAGCCACTAGTTGATAAACCACCACCTATTTTATCGGTATTTACAGCGGAAATAAAATTCCCATCTAAATCTAATCGTTGAATAAATCTATTTCTTTCTGAACGACTATCTGCAGAAAGTACATATGTGTTTGAGCTTGGATCAAAATCTATATTTTCACCGGAAAATACCCCGCATATGCTAATTGTAGAGCTTTCAACAAACAATTTGTACCCAATATCGTTGCCATTCCCGCCTAGAGTGTGATTCCATATAGAGTTGCCATTTTTATCTAGTTTGCAAATAAAAATGTCGCTGTATCCTCCATCTATAGTATTTTGGGAGGATAATGACTCAGCTACTTTTCCTCCGGTTACATAAACTGCTCCTTCTTTGTCTGTATCTATTGCATAGCCACTACCAACGCCCATATTAATGGCCCATACAAAATTGCCGTTACTCTCATATTTTGAAACAAAAATAGTGGCGCTAGAATGATCTGTATTCAAAGCAAAAACATTTTCACTTGGGTCTAAGTCGGTAATTTCTGTAAAATACCCTGTAATGTATATTGCATTAGTGTTGTCAATAGCAAGAGAATAGCCCATTTCGATACCATTTCCTCCAATTGTTTTTCTCCAAACTAATTCATCCAATACGTTAAATTTTTCCAAAACAATATCTATTAAGTTTTCGCTCTTTTTGTCCTTTTTCGTTATAGCAATCTGATTACTTATATTTCCTAGCTTATACGTGTTCCCTTCTGAATCAACAGCAGTGGCATTTTGCTCATAAGAGTAGTGCGAGATTAAGTTTTTGTTTCGCTTTTGTGCGGCAACGGTATTTGATAGTAATACAAATGCAATTACTACTATTCTTAAATTCAAGAATTGGTTTTGGGGGATAACTGTTTTCATATTTGTTTGGTTTTAGTGTGATGCATCAAAACTACCTGTGGAATAATCTAACGTCAACCCTTTTTTATTTAGTTATAATATTCCTAAAATATAATTTGTAATTAACTATTCAATATATAAAGTGTTTATATTTAATTTATCTTATATTCCTATATTAAAATTAGATATAAGAAAAAAGTGCTAAATTGTTGCATTATGATAAAATCAATAAGCCTTGGTCGTATTTGTTTAGGAGCATTAACTACAATTTTTTTGGGTTCTTGCCAACAAAATTCGACTGAAAACAAAAATGCTGGAAAAGAAACCAATGCAAATTCCTTTTTAAATGGAGTGGTTACAACCATTGCCGGGACAGAAAAAGGTGATTATTTTGGAGATGGCGGTCCTGCAAAGAGCGCACAGTTCAATCAACCATACGGTATTGCCTTTAATTCGAAGGGAGAGCTTTTTATTGCCGATAAGGACAATAATAGAATTAGAAAAATAACAACAGATCAGAAAATTGTAACGGTTGCAGGAACAGGGCATGGTGGCTATTCTGGAGATGGAGGATTGGCCGAAAAGGCTGAAATATGGGGGCCAAGAGCCATTGCGATTGATGCACAGGACAATATTTATTTTGCAGACGGCTCAAATCATGTGGTTAGAAAGATCGATGCTAAAGGAATAATAACAACTGTTGCGGGTAGCGGCAATAGAGGTTATTCGGGAGATGGAGGGTTGTCTGTTAAGGCAAGCCTAGATGTGCCTGTGGGTATTGCGCTAGATGCAGTCGGAAATTTATACATTGCTGAGAACGTAAATAATAGAGTAAGAAAGGTGGATACACAAGGTGTTATAACAACTCTTGCCGGAGACGGTGAACAGTCGTTTGCAGGAGATGGCGGTCCTGCTGCTATTTCAAGATTGTTTTCTCCTGGAGGCGTTGCGACTTCTACAGATGGAACTATTTATATAGCCGATTCGTGGAATAAGCGAATTCGAAAAATTGATAAAGGCGGGGTAATAACCACATATGCCGGAAATCCTGATACGCAGAAATGGGGGCATGGAGGCAATGCAATAGATGCAGCGTTAGCGAATCCGGAGTTGTTGTTAATTTATAAAAATGATATTTATTTTACTGCTGTGGGTAGTCATGCTATCCGGAAGATTGATAGTAATGGCATTATTCATTTGGTGGCAGGTACAGCTCAAGATTCGTCCGGTTATAGAGACGGTGCTCTAGAAGCTTCTTTATTCAATGCTCCTAAAGGGCTTGCATTTGATAATGCAGGTAATTTATTTGTTGCGGACACCTACAACAACTGTATTCGTAAAATAGAGTTTAAGAAATAGATATTGCATGCAAACGCTTCGTGCATATATAGCGATAGGTATTCTTCTTGTTGGTTTTAGCTATTATAGCTATTCTCAAGGGCATCTAAGTGTTGAAAACTCTTTGAATAAACATACCCTAAAGGAGTTGCTTGTACAAAAACTAATTGCTGCTAATACCCAAGAAGAGAACACTATATCGTTTGTAACAGACAGCGCTTTTGCCGGAGAGAATGCAGTTTCATATGTATTAACCCAACAAGACGAGAAACAGAAACTTGTAGCACTATTGCTTGCGTTGCCATTTCCGGTTGGTATTATAGGCGCGCATAGAATTTACTTAGGTGCTAAACCATACATTCCGGTTGTTTATATTGCTACATTAGGCGGATGTTTTGGGATATTACCTATGATAGATTTTGTAGTAATTGCCACAAGCAAGGATTTGAGTAGGTTTGAGAATAACGATAAACTATTTATGTGGGTAAAGTAATAGCCATAAATGCAATTTGTGAATTGCGTAAATACTCAGATAATCCCTAAATTTGAAGAATAATTTTTTTTCATGAGAATAGCTGTATATGCGCGCCCGGTAATTGACAATACAAGTGCCTCTGTTGTAAACATGTTGACACAACTAAAGAATGCTAGCAATGAAGTTTTTATTTACGATAAATTTTACACTTTCCTCCAATCAAATTCATCGGTAGGTTCCGACTACAAAACATTTTCTGATTATACAGAAGTAGCACAGCTCGACTATATGCTAAGTATAGGGGGAGATGGTACTTTGCTGGAAACAATTGCCATGGTGCGCAATTCAGGAGTGCCTGTGTTAGGTATAAATACGGGCAGATTAGGCTTTTTGGCAAATGTTTCAAAAGATGAAATTAATAATGCAATAGGTTATTTACTGACAAAGAATTTTTCGTTCGAAAAAAGATCCTTACTTCAATTAAATACAAAGAATAATTTGTTTGGCGACATCAATTATGCGCTCAATGAGATAACGATTACTAAAAAAGATTCTACCATGATGACTATTCATGCTTTTTTAGATGGCGAATTTTTAAACTCTTATTGGGCTGATGGTTTAATAGTTGCAACACCTACCGGATCTACCGCTTATTCGTTGAGCTGTGGTGGTCCGCTAATGGTACCCGATGCCAAAAGCTTTGTTATAACGCCAATTGCACCGCACAACCTAACGGTGCGTCCTCTTATTATTCCTGACGACAAAGTATTAACATTGAAAATAGAAGGGCGCAGCAAAGAGTTTTTGGTAACATTAGATTCTCGTTCTGCCTCTATAGATAGCTCTTTTGAGTTGGTGATACATAAGGCTGATTTTAAATTTAACTTGATTCGTTTCGAAAATCAAAGTTTCTTTACCACCATACGCAATAAGCTTAATTGGGGTTTAGATAAAAGGAATTGATGCTACTATTGTAAAATACATGTTAAGATAGAAATCAAAAAGGGAAAGCCTTGTTTTATAAAACAAGGCTTTCCCTTTTTGATAAAATTATATTTTAGTAAAACTTACTAAGTCGGAAATACACGATTGAATTTTACTGCTTAATTAATTTTTTCACTTCTTTTCCGCTGTTAGAAATAACTTCCACAAAGTACATTCCTGCAGGTAGTTCAGCAATGTTTAGTTTTGTTTCTACTTCAGTAGTAACTACATTTTTCACAGCTACTCCGTTGTAGTTGAAAAGTGTAATAGTAGCTTGTTCGTTTTCACTTAGTGTAATTTGTACATTAACATCATCTTTAGTTGGATTTGGATATACCACTAAGCTAGAACTTACTTCCTCAAAAGAAGTTTTGTAAGCATTACTGTTGTTTTCTTCTGTTTGTTCTTCCGGTGATAATGCAGCTCCACTCAAATTGTATTGAATCATACAACTCACGGATTTATCTCCATTTACCTTGATTTGTTGTAATGGATTGCTCACTAAAATTTTATAGCTGTTAGCATGTGGTTGTAAAAGTGTTGTTAGAAACACTGCATTTTTATGACCATAGATTGAGCTTGCGGTTACATGGTAATAGTTTCCGTTAGCCATAATGCTGTTCTTCCAAATCTCAGTCATAGTAGTTCCACTTGTTCTTATTTTGGACATAAATTGTCTTTCATAAAGCCAGAAATCGCCTGCAGCCACATTAATTCCGTAAGAAATATATAAGTTGTTGTTCCCATCCATATAAGTGTCCCAAGCATCTACATAGCGTGATTGTTGTCTTGCTATAGCAAGATGATTTTTGTAATTACCATTTTTGTCATATTTCACAACCACTTGTACTACTTCATTGGTGTCTGCTTGTATAGTATTATTTTGTATTTCCCATTTATCGCCAGCACCAAGGATTGATGTTACAAGTATATTGCCAAGTTTATCTGTCTCAATGGTGAAGGCTTCCTTATCAATTTCCTTAACTAGATTAATGTTAGTAAGCATTGCGGGTAATTTAACAATATAATTTTTTTGAGAGCCTACTGAGTCAGAAGTGCTAGGAGATGTAACTATCTGTCCGGAACTTAGAGTCAAGGAGTTGTTGTTGTGTCTATAAGTATGTAAACCAACTAGTATATTTTTGGAAGCATCAGATTTTAAATCATTAATCCAAATGTAATTTCCCGAAGGCTTAATAATAGTATGTGTAATGTATTTTAAGCTACCGTCAAATCTTACTAAGGCAATATCTCCTTCTGCCATAGTAATTGTTTTAGTCATGTTTGTTCCAACAATTTTAAAGCTTGAACCAATGTTGTTATCGTAATTTCTATAACTTATTGCAGCTATTAAGTCTCCGCTATTATTTACTGTCATTTCTTCCGTGTAAATAGTTCCATTTTTGTTTGATGGATTAACGGGTACAATAGAAGCGCTTTTTAGAATGTTTCCATTTTGATCTAAACGACCGAAAAGCACATCACAGCTGTTCGAATTTGTGGCATTTGAAACTGATGTAAATGTATTTGATTTATATTTTGCTTTACCTTTGAATTGTGCAGAGAAATATAGGCCGGATGCTTTACCTATTGCTTCAATTTTGGTAGGATTTATATAGCTATTAGCTCCAATAGGCTCGAATTTATTTGCCCATCTGTATTTCCCATTTGTGCTGTTAAAAGCAGAAATAACAGGAGTTCCTAAATCTATTTCCTGGTAAATTTCTCCATTGTTATAATGCTTGTATACGTTACTTCCACCTTTAATACTGGCTTTAATCGATGGGTTTGGATCGAAATCTACTGAGCTTGATTTAGGAGCAGAGGATAAGTAATACAAACTATTACTTAAGGTGTCAAACGCAGATGATCTTAGGTTGGGATAACCGTCTTCCTCCTCACTAATGTCATGCAAAGCTGCACCACTAAATTGTTGTTTCCACGCTACCGTAGCTTGTGCATTAATTTCTGAAATAAAGCTGCCAGCCGTAATAGCCAATGCAGTTAGTAATTTTTGTGTCTTCATGGTTTGGGTTTAAGTTTTTAATACTTCGCAAAAGTATAAAACGCACTAGGGCAACAAAAAACAAAATAGGTTCATTTGAACCTTTAGAAATAGGCTGATTTGGGCGAATGGGCCTTGTTTATGAACAACTTAAGTTGTAGATGAAGGATAGAAATTCGTTGATGCTAAATGTTTTTTGAATAGAATAGATTTCTGGTGTACGCGATTTTTTTGGTTGTAAGCTATATAAAACAAAAAACGGGCTAGATTATCTAGCCCGTTTTTTGTTTTATGATTAAGGGATTTATTCTTTTATCAATTTTCTAACTTCTTTTCCATTGTTAGAAACAACTTCCACAAAGTACATTCCTGCAGGTAGTTCAGCAATGTTTAGTTTTGTTTCTACCTCAGTAGTAACTACATTTTTCACAGCTACTCCGTTGTAGTTGAAAAGTGTAATAGTAGCTTGTTCGTTTTCACTTAGTGTAATTTGTACATTAACCTCATCTTTAGAAGGATTTGGATACACTACTAAGCTAGAGCTAACGTCATCAAAGGATGTTTTGTAGGCTATATTGTTGTTGTCTTCGGTTTGTTCTTCTGGTGATAATGCTGCTCCACTCAAGTTGTATTGAATCATACAACTTACAGATCGATCTCCATTTACTTTTATTTGTTGTAAAGGATTGCTCACCAAAATTTTATAATTGCTTGTGTGTGGATCCAATAGGGCAGTAAATAATACTTTGTTTTTGTGAGCATAGATAGAGCTTGCACTTGCATGGTATCCAGACCCTACTGCCATGATGCTGTTTTTCCAAACTTCTGTCATTGTTGCACCTGTTGTTCTTACTTTAGACATAAATTGTCTTTCGTATTTCCACTCTCCGGTAGTAGTAACATTTATTCCGTAAGAAACATATAGGTTGTTGTTCTCATCCAGGTATGTATCCCATCCATCTATATAGCTTGATTGTTGTCTTGTAATTGCAGAGTGAGTTAGGTATGTGCCAAACTTATCATATTTTGTAATTAGCTGTATGCTATTATTCACACTTGGCTTTATGGTATATATTCCGGCTTTAGCATCTTCGTTTTCATCAATAATTGATGTTAGAAGAATATTTCCCATTTTGTCTGTTTCTATTGTAAAATGAGGCATTTCAACATACGTAGCTATGCTGGTAGTGTTGAGCATAGGTTGAAATTTAACTAAGAATTTTTTGAAAGAATTTACTGGGTCGTTAGATCCAATTGTCATTCCATTTGCACCGGTACTTACATGTATAGTTTTTGTGTTAAAACGATACAAATCAAAACCTACCAATATGTTTTTAGATGCATCTGCTTTCATGTCGATTATGGAAAGGTCGTTTCCATTTGCTTTTATTACGGTGTGTGCAAGGTATTTCATGCTACCATCTAAGCGCAATAACACAATATCGCCTTTGTCTAAAATAACAGTATGTGTTATGTTTGATGTAACAATTTTATATGCTACTCCTTGTGGTAGATTGGTATTGTCGCCATAATACTGAACCGCAGCAATTAAATCGCCATTTGTATTTACAGCCATTTTTGAGGTGTAAATACTTCCTTCTTTAAAAGAAGCATCAACAGGTACAATTCGAGCACCTTTTACAAAATTCCCGTTTTGGTCTATTCTTGCTAATAGGATGTCGTTGTTGTTTGTGCTATCAGGCTTGGTAATAGAGGTAAAGGTAGCTGTCTTGTATTTTACTTTTCCCTTAAACGAAATTGCAGCATATAAACCCGATGCTTTTCCTATCGCCTCTATATTTGTTAAATCAACATAACTATTTATTCCAATGGGCTCGAACTTATTTGCCCATCTGTATTTTCCGGTAGTCGTATTATATGCAGATATAACCGGAAGTCCAATGTCTCTTCCCATTTGCAATTCTCCTTCAGCAAAGTAATCGTCAAAGTTTGAACCTCCTTTTACTAGCGCCTTTGCCGAACTTGGATCAAAATCTTCTGTTGTCTCGGCTGCAATAGAGGTTCTGTAATAAATAGTGCTTGATAGCGTGTCAAATGTTGACATGATGCTGGCGTAATTCTCGTCTGATTCGTGAAGAACCATTCCGTTAAACTGCTGTTTCCAGCCAATTGTTGCTTGAGAAAATAATTGATTGCTTGAAATAGCCGAAATACCCAGTAGGGCGGCTACCGCTAGTGTTTTTGTTTTCATGTGCTTGTTTGGTTAAGTTGTGCAAATGTATTAAAAAGGATTCGTCTGTACAAGCCATTTTTTCTAGTTGGCTTGTTTGGTCTAAATGCTTGACTTGCAAGGGTGTTTAGGAGGGAGTTTGTTTTTTTAAATCTTTTAAAGCATTCAGTAATGATGCAAACCGGAATTGAAAATTATTGTTTAAAAGTACTTGCGGAATAATATTACTTCCTTTTAACACCAAGTCCGCTTCTGTATTCATAAGCCAAGAGCCTATTTTTAATGCTAGTGTTGGATTTGGCAATCCAAAAGGTATTTGCAAACTTGCTCTTAGCGACTCCATGAACGCTTTATTTGTGACAGGATTGGGCGATGTGCAATTTACTACTCCTTCAATAGTTTCTTTTTGTAGCATAAAATCAATTATACCAATTAAATCTTTATAGTGCAGCCAACTTATGTATTGCTTTCCTGTTCCTGCTTTTCCGCCCAATCCCAATTTTGTGATTTTAAGCAACGGTTCTAGAATTCCACCGGTTGGAGTAAGCATGATACCAATTCGTAGTGCAATTTTTCTTGTAGAAGTTGTAGTGTGTAAAAAAAAACTCTTTTCCCATTCTGCACAAACCGTTCCCATAAAATCGGTTGCCGGAGTTGATTCTTCTGTTTGAGGATGTTCGTGCTTTTTGTAAATGCCTACTGCACTAGCATTCATCCATGTTTTAGGTGGATTCTTTAAGCGTTGGATTGCATAGCCTAATGCATTTGTTGCATTTATTCTCGAAGCCAAAATTGTTTTTTTGTTCTTGTCTGTAAAGCGAACATTGATAGAACTGCCGGTTAGATTAATAACGGCTTCGGCACCATCAAGATGTTGAACCCAATCATCAACGTGCGTTTTTGCATCCCAATGAATATATTTAACTACCCCATCTTCTTTAGCAGATGTTCTTGTTAAAACAATAACCGCAAATCCTTTTTCAGAGAAATGCGCAGCAATTAATCTGCCTAAAGTTCCGCTTCCGCCTGCAATAACTATTTTTTTGGAATTCATTTTAGTTCCCCAATTAATCTTATTACTTTAACAAGTGGTAACACATAAAGTTTATGTACATCCCTTCTTATTTTCAAAATACAAATTACGAGGAAATAACAGCATTTCTGCAAGCTAATAGTTTTGGAATACTTGTTACTAAAATTGATTCTTTATTAGAAGCAACGCATATTCCTTTTCATATTACTACAAACGCTGCTAACGAACTAAAATTAACAGCTCACATTGCTAGGAAAAATAATCAACTGCAAGCAGTTTTAAATCAGGAAAATGTATTGTGTATATTTCAAGGGCCGCATGCATATGTTTCTTCGTCATGGTATTCAACAGTAAATGTACCTACCTGGAATTATGTAGCCGTGCATGTGCAAGGTCGTTTGAGAGAATTGTCTAGAGAAGAAACAAAAGATTTGTTAGCTCAAATGGTTGAAAAATATGAGCATGGAAGAGAAAATAGATTTCATTTGTCTTCTATTAGCAATGAGATGTACGATGCGTATTTAAAAGAGATTGTAGCATTTGAAGTAACTGTTGAGAAAATATTGGCGAAAAATAAATTATCTCAAAACAGAACTGAAGTAGATAAGCAACAAATAACAACTCACTTGTCAAATGAGAATGATGTGGGGGCTAGAGAAATAGCGAACTTGATGCAAAGGAAAAGCAAATGGCAGAAATAAAAATATATACAGATGGTGCTTCTCGAGGCAATCCAGGGCCCGGAGGATATGGCATTATTATGATGTCGGGTAGTCATCGAAAAGAATTGTCTGAAGGGTTTAGAATAACTACAAATAATCGAATGGAATTATTAAGTGTTATTGTTGCTTTAGAAACCGTAAAGGCTGCTAATGCTAGTATTACTGTATACTCCGATTCAAAATATGTAGTTGATTCAGTAGAAAAAAAATGGGTGTTTGGTTGGGAAAAAATCGGATTCAAAAAAAAAATGAATGCAGATTTGTGGAAACGTTTTTTGAAAATTTATCCAAAGCACAAAGTGAAATTTGTCTGGGTAAAAGGGCATGCGGATAATCCGGAAAATAACAGATGCGATGAACTAGCCGTAGAGGCTGCATTAGGAAGGGATTTGAAGATTGACGTAGAATACGAAAACAGTAAAGGGTAAGTTCTTAAACTGTACTTAACCTTCCAAATACACCCAATGGTAATTTCATTCCGGATTTTGAGGGTAAATACAATTCTCCGGTAGTTAGTGTTTTTGATTTTTTTGCTTTCAATAAATTTTCAATAATAAGAGAAGAGAATCCGAGCGAATACGCATTTAAAATTAGGAAGTGGTTTTCTTCATCCAGTAAATCCAATACCCCCTTCATCATTTCATTAATGTTATCTTCCAACTTCCACTTCTCGCCATTAGGGCCATGTCCGTAGGCAGGAGGGTCTAGTATTATTCCGTTGTATTTATTTCCACGTTTTAATTCGCGCTTTACAAACTTTAAAGCATCTTCTACTACCCATCTAATATTGTCTAATCCGGATAGTTCCATATTTTCTCTCGACCAGCTTACAACTTGCTTTATAGAATCTACATGCGTAATATCTGCACCTGCCGCCTTTGCTGCCAAAGAAGCTCCGCCTGTGTAGGCAAATAAATTCAACACTTTAGGAGTGGCGATATTCATTTTTTTTATCGAATCGTAAATAAATTCCCAATTGTCGGCTTGTTCAGGAAATAAGCCAACATGTTTAAAAGAGGTAAGTGCTAATTTGAATTTTAATTTTTTTTCAGGAGAAATTGTGTAAGAAATATTCCAGTTGTCGGGAGTTTTTTTTAATTTTTCCCAACTGCCCGAAGAGCTTGATTTTGGTACAAAACGAAGGTGTGCTTGTTGTTCCCATTCTCTCATAGAAAATACTTTACTCCAAACAGCTTGTGGTTCGGGTCGTATAGTTATATAGTCGCCCCAACGTTCTAGCTTTAAAAAGTCACCTACATCAAGTAGTTCATAATCTTTCCAGTTTTTTGGGTAAACTAAATTCATATTTTTTTATTGTTTTTCTGTTTTCTTAAGGCATACCTTATTTTATCTTACGAATTCATAACAACACCAAATTGTTTAAAATACGTTGAGTAATAAAGGTACAACTTTACCTATAATATTAAGTTAATTTTATAAATTGAACCCATGCGCAATTTGCCATTCGGGTGTTATTATAATGAAAGCTAATACAGAAAAAAGTTTTATTAGACGTTGGGGAAAAACAATTGCATTGCTTGCCAATGTGCTTGTAGCTTTATTGTTGCTTTTTTCTTATTTGGCTCCATACATAAGCCCCGAGAACTTTTGGTACATTGCATTTCTCGGCCTCGGGTATCCAGCTTTACTACTCGTAAATTTTATTTTTATTTTATTTTGGTTGTTCTTAAAATGGCGCTTAGCTTTAATTTCATTGGTTTCCATTCTCATCGGATATTCTAACATAGCAGCTTTGGTGCAGATTAATTTATCTGCAGCTAATCACGAAAAGAATCATTCCGAAAAAGAATTTAAATTGATGTCATATAATGTGCGGCTGTTTGATTTGTACAATTGGACTAAGAACAAGGAAACGCGGAATAAAATTTTCGATTTACTTATTGAGGAAGCTCCCGATATTATTTGCTTTCAAGAGTTTTACCAGGACGATACCGATGGTTTTAAAACACGTGATACACTGCTTGCATTTCAAAAAGCAAAATATGTGCACGAGGAGTATACCTACAACTACACAAGCAAGCGAGATACATTGCACATTGGATTAGCTACTTTTTCAAAATTTCCAATTGTTGGTAAAGGAGTAGTTCCGTTTGAAGTTAAGAACAATAATATTTGCATGTTTACAGATGTAGTAATACAATCGGACACCATTCGTATTTATAATATGCACCTGCAGTCTATTCATTTTAGTAATTCGGATTATAAATTTGTTGAGAGTATAATGACAGATAAAGAAGCAGAAGAGGAAGTTGAAAAATCAAAAAAGATTTTGAGTAGATTAAAATCTGCATTTAAAAAACGTGCTTTGCAAGCGGAAGCAGTTGCTGCGCATATTGCCAAATGTCCTTACAAAGTGATAGTTTGCGGAGATTTTAACGATACTCCATCTTCGTATGCGTATTCAAAAATTTCATCAAAACTAAACGATGCTTTTATGGAGAAAGGATTTGGCTTTGGGAAAAGTTATGCAGGAAAATTCCCTTCTTTTAGAATAGATTATATTTTACACAGTAAGCAATTAGAGCTAACTGATTTTAGTATTGTTCGAGAAGAGTTGTCTGATCATTTTCCTATCTGTGGTACTTTTACTTATAGGTGAGTTGAATCGTACAATAATTAGCAGGTCTTAATTATGAACGTTATTCCAGTTGGTCGTTGTCAGCTAAGAATCTAAATCCAAGACGCTTGCCTGTTGTTATTTGCATGCTGTTGCTGGCTTCTTGCATTTCCATAACACTTACTTCTTTTACATTTTCAAACGGAGGCACAAATAAATCGAAATCTAAACAATACAAAACAGCCGATTCTACAATGTTTTTAAGGTGCTCTTTGTCAACTACTGCATTTGCAAAATTGTTATACAAAAAACCTAATTGTCTTTTTCCTTCTACAAAATAATGTGCATCCTTATTTATAAATAGTCGAGCAATTAGATAGCCAACATCTCTAGACCTGTTGTATTTAAAAGAGTCGGAGAGAAAATTGTAAATATAAATTTGTCCGCAATAAGAGTTGAATTCATTTTTTTTAACGTACGATGTTTTCCAAACAGGATGACTTTTGTCAAACTCAAACACGTTGGTGTGCATGTAAAACATAAGCACATCGCCAGCTACGCGGAGCTCAAATTCAAACTCGCTTTTATCTTTGTAATCAACAATTAGCCGCTTGTCAATTTTAGCGGTAGCTCCTTTCAAGTCTTCAGACAGCTCTTTGCAAGCACTCTTTAACATTTTGAAAGTCTCCAACGTTTGCTTGTAAACATCTTGCTTAGTTACAGATTTCTCAGAAAGTGTTTTTATGATAAGCTCTTTGGGAGTTGGATTTGCCATGTACGTAATTTGTTGAATAAACTAAATATAACTATTAATATGCTCGAGCAAAAACAACTCTTTGTGTAGATGGTTTGCCTGAGTATATGCATGTTCCATTCTCTTGCTTGTTATCTAAAGGAATGCAGCGAATCGTAGCTTTTGTTTCTTCTTTTATTTTTTCTTCTGTTTCGCTTGTTCCGTCCCAATGTGCATAAATAAATCCACCTTTCTCGTCCAATAGTTTTTTAAACTCATCATAGCTATTGGCTTCGCTCGTTAGGCTTTTTCTTTTCTCTATTGCTTTGGCATAAATATTTTTTTGAATATCCTCCATCAGCTGCGCTACATGACCAACAAGGTCTATTTGTTTGATAGTGGCTTTCTCTTTCGTATCTCTTCTTGCAACTTCGGCTGTGCCGTTTTCTAAATCGCGTCCACCAATGGCAATACGCACAGGTATTCCCTTTAATTCATATTCGGCAAATTTCCAGCCCGGACGTTGGTTGTCTCTGTCATCGTACTTTACAGAGATTCCTCTCCCTTCTAATTCTTTTTTAAGGTTGTTTGCAATAGTGCTTATTTGCTGCAATTGCTCGTCTCCTTTGTAAATCGGAACAATTGCCACTTGTATAGGAGCAAGCTTTGGAGGTAACACCAATCCTTCGTTGTCGGAGTGTGCCATTACCAGTGCACCCATCAAGCGAGTTGAAACGCCCCAAGATGTAGCCCATACAAACTCTTGTTTTCCTTCGGAGGTGGCAAATTTCACATCAAAAGCTTTTGCAAAATTTTGTCCTAAGAAGTGCGATGTGCCTGCTTGTAATGCCTTTCCATCTTGCATCATAGCCTCAATGCAATACGTTTCTATTGCACCTGCAAAACGTTCGTTGGCTGTTTTAACACCTTTTAAAACCGGCACAGCAAGCCAGTTCTCAGCAAAATCAGCATATACATGCAACATTTTTTCCGCTTCAATAATAGCCTCTTCTTTTGTGGCGTGTGCGGTATGTCCCTCTTGCCATAAAAATTCGGTAGTACGTAAAAATAAACGTGTACGCATTTCCCAGCGAACCACATTTGCCCATTGGTTTACAAGTATTGGCAAATCTCGGTACGATTGTATCCAACTTTTATACGTGTTCCAAATAATAGTTTCGGAGGTAGGACGAACTATTAATTCCTCTTCCAATTTAGCATCCTCATCCACTATAATTCCGCTACCATCCGGTGCATTTTTTAAGCGGTAGTGGGTAACAACGGCACACTCTTTAGCAAAGCCATCCACATGACTCGCTTCCTTGCTAAAAAATGATTTAGGTATGAATAATGGGAAATAAGCGTTTACATGACCTGTATCTTTAAACATCTTGTCTAAAGTGGCCTGCATTTTCTCCCAAATGGCGTATCCGTAAGGTTTAATAACCATACACCCACGAACGGCAGAGTGATCGGCTAAATCGGCTTTAACTACCAGATTATTATACCATTCGGAATAATTGTCTTCTCTTTTTACTACTTCTTTACTCATAAATTACTGTTTGGCACGTATTTTGTGAATTTAAGCATAAGCATTGAAATGTTAAACTTAATTCGAGTAAAAATGTTTAAATTGATTAGTAAAGAAAGAGAGGGCACTATGAAAACAAAAAGCACAAACTATGTAGCATCCATTATTGCAGTTGCATTAATGGCTTCGTCTTGTTCAAGCTCAAAGAGCACTGCAAGCAAAAGCGCGTATTATGACGATGTGTATATGTCTTCTGACGATATTAAGAAGCTTCAAATGCAAGAAACGGCTGCTGTTGCAGCAGCGGTAGAAAACTATTCTTCCGGTTCTTCTGCACAACAACCTGCTCAAAACTCTAATGCTAATCAGCAGAATTATCAGCCTGTTGATCCCAATAATTTTACTAGCAGCTATAATCCGGACGATTACTATGATTATTCGTATGCAGCTCGAATTAGTAGATTTAGCAACCCTGTTCAAGGCTTTAGCTATTACGATCCATACTATACCAATTCTTATTGGTACAATAATAATCCGGCTAGTTGGGGTGTAAGTATTTACTTAGGCTACAATTGGTGGGGACCTACCTATTATGCTTACAACTACAATCCTTCTTATTTTTGGGGAGGTACATGGGGTTATAACAGTGGATTTAGCTGGGGGTGGAGTCCTTGGACAGGATGGAACGGTGGATTTGGTTTTGGAAACTCATGGAATTCTTATTACGGGTGGGGTGGATACAATAATTGGGGATGGGGCTATGGCTGCGGAAATGGCTGGAACAACGGATTTTATGGAAACAATTTTTGGGGTGGATATAACAATGGATATTGGAATGGCTACAACAATGGGTATTGGGATGGATATCATGCCGGACTATACAACAACTACTATTTTAATGGACAAGATTTTAACAGCTACAGCTATCATTACGGCCCAAGAGGCAATAGTATGAGCGGAAGCAACAGACCTGCAAACCCGAATAATAGTTGGGGACAACGGTATCAAGATATCGCAGTAGCGGATGTAGCTTCAGCAAGTAATACAACTCGAAATACAATTAAATATGCAAATAGCTTTAACGATGATAGATTGCCGGTAATATATACAAAGCCTACAAATGCTTCGAGTGTAGCACCAACATCAACTGCTACAAAAGGGAATTCGTTGCCTACAAATACATCTAACAATGGGGTAAAGCAATACGATAATTCCGCTAATAAGCCGGTGCAAGGTACTAGCACGGTAGAAAGACCTGCAAGCACAACCGGCACTTCCGGTGGATATCCTGATATCCGCAATTACAGCGGAAAGCAAGATGCTATAAATAATAACAGTGCGGGCAATTCATTACAAACTATTGATAGAGGGAATGGTACAATAAATCAAACACCTCCTACTCAAAATAATTCCAATTCAAATCAGTATTGGGATAATGAGTACACGGCTCCAAAATCAAATGGTAATTCAAATTCGCAACAACAATTTGATAGACCCCAAAACAATAATTGGGAGCAGCCTACAAATCCATCTCGATCTAATTCGTGGGATGTGGCACCTAGAGGTAATGAAAACAATACTGCCAGACCTAACTCAAATTGGGAAACCCCAAATAATAATTGGGATAGACCTTCCTCTCCAACTAGGTCGAACGGTACAAATGTAGCTCCAAGAAGTAATGGTAGCAATGATTATAGCAGACCAAATAATACATGGGATGTGCCTAGAAACAACAACACTACAACCCCTAGAGGGAATAATAATTGGAACACACCTCAAAGAGACAATACTCCTCGTAACAACGAGATGAATAATGCGCCTAGAAATAATGCACCTAGCCCGGCACCTGCTCCGGCTCCTTCGCAACCTAAAAGACAAGAGTCTTTTAGTGCACCACAAAATAATAACGGAGGAGGCAATAGATCAGGAGGGTTTTCTGCACCTTCAAGAAGTTCCGAAGCTCCAAGAAGCAACGGTTCTAATGGTGCAAGACAAGCTCGCCCAAGATAATTTGCAGAGAACAATGTGTTTTTAAAATTATGGCATTGTGTTTGCACTATGTTTTAAAGAATTTGTGTGCGAAAAAAAGACTAAAAAATAATTACCATGAATACGCTAAAAAAAATAATTCTAGGAATTTTTACTACTACTGCAATAACAGCGGTTGCACAAACAGAGGTAGATGCACTTCGTTATTCCATGCTAAACTATAAAGGGTCGGCTCGATATACTGCTATGGGTGGAGCGTTCGGTGCATTAGGTGCAGATTTGTCTTCTATAACAATTAATCCTGCAGGGTTGGGTGTTATGAATAAATCGGAGTTTAATTTTACACCTACATTAATTTTAGGAAACACCAATAGCACTTACAACAATTCTACCGGTAGCGATTCTCGTTTGGGATTTAATTTTTCATCGTTGGGTTTGGCTATAGCACGAATGAAAAACCCTGCTATTTCAGGTAATTGGGTAAACACCAACTTTGCCATTGGATTTAATAAAATAAATAATTTTCACAACAGAGCAGCTATTATTGGAGAGAGCAATGGCTCTACCTATTTAGATGCCATGCGTAAAAATGCGAACGGCACAAATCCTATGGGGTTGAATAGTTTTGCAGAAGGCTTGGCATTTGAAACGTATTTGTTAGATACTGTTTCCGGCACAACAGATACCTACTACACACCAATACCATCCGAATCAAATTTAGACCAGTCTAAATTAATAAGTACACGCGGTAGTATGGGCGAATTTTACATTGCAGTTGGAGCAAACTATGCAAATAGATTATATCTTGGAGGGTCTATAAACATTGTGAGTGTAAGGTATGAAGAGGAGTTTAATTACCAAGAGTCTGACACGAAAGATAGTATCGCAGGGTTTAAAGGATATGTATATAGTGGAGAATTATCTACCCGCGGAACGGGCTTTAATGCTAAGTTTGGAGCTATCTATCGCCCTGCTGATTGGGTAAGAATTGGTGCTTCCATTCAAACGCCAACGTATATCGGATTAAAAGATAATTACAACAACGAAATGGCCGCATCTTATGATAATGGTGTTGTTCTTAGAGCACAGTCTCCGCAAGGGGAGTTTGATTATCGTTTAACAACTCCTTTTAGAGTAAACACAAGTCTTGCGTTTGTAGTACTCAAGAATGCGCTTTTAAGTGTTGATCACGAATTTGTAGATTATTCAATGGCAAAACTAAATTCAATGGATCTTGCTACGGTTACGGGTGGCTATTCGTTTCGATCTGCGAATACCAATATTCAGCAAATGTACACTACTGCAAATAATTTTAGGGTAGGAGCAGAAGTTCGCTTAGACCCAATTACCCTGCGTGCCGGTTATGGATTGCTTGGGAATCCGTACAAATCGTCCGTGGCAAATAATGGCATGCGCACTAATTATGCATTTGGTGTAGGATACCGACAAGATAGCTATTACCTGGATTTTGCGTATTCTGTAACACAACAAAAAGATACGTACTATATGTACACAGGCACAACCGTAAATCCTGCTAAAAATAAAATGAGTGCTTCTGTTTTTATGGCTACTCTTGGGTTTAAATTTTAGGCTAGTCTAAAATGTACTAATTTATAATTGAGCTTTACTATTGTGATGTACAGGTATCTGCGGCTCGAACGCACTTTGAGCGTTTTGTAAAAAGAATCCTATTGCACAATTAAATTATCACCTACAAGGAATTCTAGATCCTTGGGAATGTATTTTGAATGCACAGTTTTCCTAAGTGTTTTTTGGGAAAAATGCAACTTAGCTTAATCTAAGCATCGCAGTGTAACCCAATACTTATAGCCAATGATAGCTTTTTCCCAAGTCTTGAGTTTTTTAAATCTCGCTTATAATATTTTGGTGAAACCATCTTATTGAATTTTGCTAAAAGTTTAAAGATGTTTTTTTTCATTTTCTCTATTTTATTGAGGTAGCAAGGTAAAACTAATTGTGGGAGTTTAATTCGAATTAAACTCAACCTAGGGGTGTTAAATTTCTGCTAACTCATCAAACTTCACTACATCCATTATTTCAGGAACATTTGAGTTTTCTGTTCTTGAAGTAATAAGTTTGGAAATCGTATGCGCTTTCATTTGCTGCTCCTCAAAAGGGTCACTGAATTTCAAAATATCTTCTTTACTACTACTAGCATCTAACCACGATTTCTCTAACTCCCTATGCAGAATAACAGGCATACGCAATTTGGTGTTATGAATTTTAGCCATTAATGGATTGGCTTCCGTGGTACAAATTGAAAACGTATTTACAATTTCTCCTGTGGACTTATCCACCCAAGAATCATGAATTCCTGCAAAGGAAAAAATGGGTACTTCTTTCAACGAAATAAAATAGGGGTATTTCTTCTTATTAAATTCTCTCCATTCAAAAAAACCACTGGCAGGAACTAAACATCTTCTTCTTTTGATGGCATCACGAAAGCTTGGTTTCTCAAATGCAGTTTCAATTCGTGCATTCAAGGTTCTTTTTCGCAATATTTCTGCTGACTCCATATCCTTCACCCAAAAAGGGATGAGCCCCCAAGATACTAGACTTAGTTCCTTTGGCCTGCAATCCATAATGACAGGCATTTTAGGATAGTTAAATGCATTTACATGGAAGATAGGTTCCCACCCAACAGAAATGTTTCCAAGGTCGTAATGTTCTATTAATTCCTTTTCGGTGTTTACAAGTGTGTAGTGGTAGCACATGGTTGAAAAATCATTAGGTAAAAATACTTAAAAAGCACCATCTTAAAAGGATTGTTAATATTTTGCATTACATCATATATCAGTAATTCAGTATATTGAAAAACAAGAATTTATAAAGAAGCATAGTTAATGGAAAAATGTAAATGAAGATGCTTGAAGAATTTAAAAAAAATATAACGCCACAAAAGTTTTTGAAAGATTGTAATGAATTCAAGGTGGAGGAGAAAAAAACATATTACATTTCTTATCCTGAATTTATAAAATACTTCCAGAACCTTACAGAACCAATTGACAAGCATAATTTGATTATTGGGATAAACTTTACCTATGGGTGGATGCCAACTATTCTCGATTTTTGTTCAAATAGGTTTGAGGAAGCGATTCAAATTCTTAATCGAGCAAAGGAAGGGAAACGTCCTTCAGTTGAAGAGCTTGAAATTTTAAAAGAGTTATTCAACAATTCACTCGTTGGCACTTCAAAGCTGCTTCATTTTATAAATCCTGAAAAATTTGCAATTTGGGATAGCAGGGTCTATCGTTATCTAACAAAAGGCCAAGAACCCTACCAAAATAGAATAGGCAATGCTAAGGTGTTTTTAGACTACTTAACTTTTTGTGATTCCATAACCCAATTAAAGGAATATGAAAATGTTCACAAATCAATTTGCGAAAAACTAGGAAAACTCGAAAAGCGTGCCAACAATATGACTAAATACAGAACAGTAGAGTTAATAATGTATCATAATGGAGGAAAGATTCAGAAAAAAGTAACGAAAAACAATAAAAGATGGGGAAATTAGAATTGAGAAAGACCAGAAAGCAAAGTAATAAAATTGATTTAAGTAACTGGAAACCTAAAAGGAAATCAATAGTGCTAGAGAATCAAATAGCAGTTGCAATAATTACTTTTAAGGGATTTAAAAACAAAAGGAATGATAATATACAGTTAAGTAAAAGTGATAAACTAAAACAAGCTGAAATTAGAAGAGACAATAGGAAACAATTAATTAGTATACTTAAACCCTTTAAGTATACCGAAATGCCATTTGGTAAAGATTTTTTCAAGGTTACAGCAAAGGTATCAGACTTTTTAGAACTACAACAGCATCCTATAATTGACGAGATTTCCATTTCCAAAATTAACAACGCAATAGATCTCATAGATGAACAAAGAAAGAAATGGAGAAAAACTAAATGCGTTTTTACATTCAAAATTCAACTTGATAGAACCTCAAACAAAAAAAACATTAAAAAGAGCTGCATTATAGTACTATCGACAAAGACGCATTCATACACAATTGCTCGAGCTAGAATCCAAAAACATTGCGAAAATGATATAAATTACAAAGATTACAATCGTAAAATTATTGGTTATGTTATTGAAGATTTAGATACATTCACAAAGTGCTTTGAACAAAAAGGAGTGGTTGCCCTTTGGCAAGATTTCTATTCACCAATTAGTAAGTTAAACCAAAAAGAAAACCAGTATTTGGGTTCCCCACTAACGCTTACAAAAACTAAATGATATGGAAAAATCTATTGGTTTCTCTGTGACCTAGGGGTTTTTGATAGTGTTCAAAATGTTGGTCATTTTGCTTTTGAAACGAACTATAACTCATACAAGAAAAAAATATTTTGCAACCTTAATCTTTATAAAGTAGATTAAAAGTGCTTTGCTCAAATTCAACGAACTTTCCTATTCTTTCGATAAAATCTAATACAATCAATTTGTACGAGCCATTGCGATTTTTTGAAATACTTAATTCTGCTGAGTTTTCCGGTAAATCATTATCTGCTTTTTCCATACCATAGTATGATGCTCTGTAAAGAAAGATTACCATATCCGTAATCTGGTCAGGAATTCCAAGTTCACGAAGGTCTTTTACTAGTGGTCGCTTATCTTTCTTTCTTAACTCCACAGAACGAGGTAATTGAGAAAGAGCAATTATCGGTAAGTTTAATTCCTTCGCCAACTTTTTCAATGAAACACAAATATGTTTAGCTTGTTCGTTATTTGAACTTGTATCTAAAAGTTGTAAATAATCAATAACAATCAGTTTAATATTTTGAGCATATGTAAACTCTCGTGCTCTTTTACATAATTCTTCAACAGATAGAAATGCAGTATCATCAATAAAAAGCGGTGAGTGCAAAAGACCTTCAATTTTTGAATTCATATCCTTCAACTCAATTGGTTCCAACAGAGCTTTTCTTATTTTCTCACAAGCAATTGATGTTTCAATTGACAGTAGCCGATTAGTTAAATGAGCAGATGACTCATCCATAGAAAAATATAATACCGATTTATTATAATCTACAGCAGCATTTCTTGCTAGGTTAAGTGCCAAGGCTGTTTTTCCCATGGCTGGGCGACCTGCAATGATGACAAAATTAGAGGGTTGCCAGCCCAAAGTACATGCATCAAGCTCCTTATAACCACTTGGAATTCCAATGACTCCATTTGGTGCTGAGCCAACTTCATCAATTCGTTTGAAGGCTTTAGTGAGAAGGGTTGTAATTGAATTATTGTTTTGGGGTTCCATTTTACATTTGAATAGGGATCTTGTCAAAGATATTGATTAGCCTTCTTTTTATCGTTACCTGTTGATAAAAAGGAAGTTTAATGTTTTCAACAATTAAGATTTTATAATCTTGTAAGACGCAATGTAAGCTTCATTTATTTTGAGCCACTCAAAAAAAGGATCTACTATTTAAACCTAAACCTTTTCTAATACTTCTACTATTTTTACCATAGCCAAGGTATCTAATTTGCAGTATTCAAGGAGATGTTTCCTAGTTTCCTCGATATCACCTTCAAATGTTCCTTCAACTATTGCTGAAAAGGTTGCACTTGCTGTACCACCATTTGCAATATTTAGGCTGTCATAAGAGAGTTCGGGAACAAGACAAGGGAGAACCTGTTTAATACTATAAGACCCTCTTAATTCGGGTTTATAATACCATCTCTTCTGAAATGGAACCATAAGGTCTTTCAATCGCTCAACAATTTTTGAAATTTGTTTTTCGTATTTCGGAAAATCTTCGGCAAGCTGATTTAGTTTGCCTCTTTCAAAGCTAATATTGTAAACCAAAATATCACCACCTCCCTCTCCACAATCTTTAATTAGTTGTTCGATAAAATCAATACGAGGATCCTTGGTCCCATCAGCTAAGAATTCAAAATGTTTTGTTGTACCTTTCTTATCCAACGTATGCAAAGAATACTGAAAAACTAATTGTTGATAGGGTCGGCTATTATCAAATATCGGAACAGCGAGCTGAAAGGTTTCAAAATCCAAAAAATGCAAGGGATAATTTAATGACTTTATAAATGCTTTGATTTTAGGTTTGTCAATCACCACTTTTTGTTCCAACTCGCATTCTATCTGTTGCCATTGCTTTTCATTCAATTTTGCATCCTTTGGTATTTCCTTTATATCCAATATTCCCTGATAATATAATTCAAACTTTTTATTACCTCGTAAATTGGCAATATCAAAAACAGAATACTCTGGTATATGCTTCCAGCAGTGTCCAGAAAAATCACAAGGGTATGGGTCGCTACAATGGAGCCCAATATCCTTCTTCGGGATTTGCTTTGCTTTTATAACCGTTTTGAGCTCCCTAATTTTTTCTGCAATAAAGGGCTGCAATTCTTTAATTTCTTTAATGATAGATTTCTGGGAAAAGAGCTTCTTGATATTTAATTTTCCGCTTTTAACATATTCGTTGTTGATGTGAACAATAAAAAAGTCTTTTAATTTAATCCCTGAATTTGTAATCACATAATATTGCAAAGCCGAATCTAAAATATATGTATCCTTTACTTCGGTTGAAGATTTGACTTCGTATCCAATCCATCCTGCTTTATCCTTCACAAGAATATCTAAGGCGCATAACACTTCATCGTATATAAAAGTTGCTTCATAGATTACCTTCTGCCCATTAGAAATTTCTTCTGTTGTTCGTATTGCAGATTTATCAAATTTGGTCTGGTCTTCAGGGCTACAATCAACGCCATTTGGAAATAATCCTTGAGCTAATTGTCCAACATTAGTGCCCTGGGCAAATACTGCTTCCTGGGATTCATCCATTTCATCTCTGAGCTCCTTATGAAAGCGATTTAGATAAATGGCTTTAGTGCATTGGTTCCCCTTCAAAAATGTAGATTTAGATATGAGATAGGTTGAAGGCATTATTAAAGACTAGGTTATGTATAATTTATTTTTTTGAATTTGCCCTTAAGGTAACTTCCTCGATGTTTATTATCCTAGGAGCATGACAATTTCTTAAATGTAAATTCCTCAATTTTAATTATATTCAAAAGTATTATTAAGTATTATTAAGTATTCGAAAATAATATTAATAAATAGAAAATAAGGGGAGAATAATATTTTTTGCGTAAAGCTTAACGATAACACCCAAAAGACCGTTCTCCGAAGACAGTAACGAAGGATTTACAGACAATAATGGGAAAAATAAAAAGTATATATGACGCAATAATAAAGACGAAAGTAGCGGAAGACCAATGCACCAATTTTTTGGTTTACCTCTTGGAAAAGTTGCCCAAAACAATTTTATTTGACATCATTAAGACCGCAAACCTAAAAATTGAAAAAGTTGACAGTATTGTTGACATTACTGTCCAATATCCATTAGAATCAAGTCGTCCTGATGCTGTGGTAGAGTTCTCTTCCAACAAATTTTTAATTCTTGAAACTAAAATTTATCCAGACCATTTTGATAAAGACCAGATAACAAGACACTATCAAGGTGCAAAAAAAGAATTCGGCATAGACAACGTTTGGTGTTTATTTTTATCGGGCGATCAATATTGCCCCTCTGAATTACAAAAAATCCAAGAAAAAAATATCGGCAAAATCGGATTTATTTCATGGAAAAAATTACTTGAACTTCTCAATGACAAAACAAAATTACATGGCTTCTCAAATTCAATAATCGTAGAGGAGTTTTTAACATTTGCAAAACATTACAAACTCGGTAAATATACAACTATGAATGCTCAAGAACTTAAAATTTTCGTTGACAACTATCAAGGGATAGTTACAAATCAAGACACCGTGCAAGATATTTTCAATAACTCCATTGAAAAAATAAAAAATAAAATAATTCTTGAATGCGGTGAATTGGTTGAAAAGAATGATGATGAATCCAGCGACACATTGCCTTGCCTCTATCGGACATTTGACATAAAAAATTGGCACATCAAGGACTATTCTGGTTTTGTGTTTATTAATGTGCTATTAAAAAAAATAGGAATTGTTTTGGCAGGTTATCAAAATAAAAACGAACAAAAAAAATTTATGCCACTCTGGGACGAAAAATATAAGCACGAATACCGAAAAAATCCTAACCTTACTTCATTTACTTGGGTGGACAGTGGTTATGATGATTATGCAATTAATAACGGTTACTTCAAACTCATTGACGGCACAAGTGGAAAACTTTTTAATCCATTACAAATTTCAGAATTTGGAGATTACTTTTATTGGGGGCGCCAGTATGACTTGCATACCGACAAATTTGATGACGAGTTTTACTCCAAAATAGCAACTGACTTTAATAATCTCTTAACAACATTTATAGACAACAACGGCAGAAAAGTCAAGCAAACAAAAAAATAATCCACAGCGACATTGTAAGCTCCCCTCTATTCGAGCCAATCAAAAATAGAATTCCTTTTTCTATTTAAATATTTCATTCAATACCTGAGCCAATTGAAGTCCTCCTTTTCCAAAGGCTATTTCCACCATGGGTTTGTTGAGATCTAAATATTTTTGACTTTCCGTAGGCTTTGGAATATCATAAGCTAATTCTAAATTCCTTCGGCTATCATTAAACTAATTTGCCGCATTCCACTGTATGTAAAATTTTATCCTCCATACTTTTTATCTAAGCAACTATAATGCTGTAAGCTTGCCCCAAAAACGAACTTAAAGTTGGAGTGTGTTTAAATTTTAGACGAGTCTAAAATTGCGGCTTAATCTAAACTTCCTGCCCATACGAAATCAGTAAATTTTTCATTTGAGTTGTATAATTAAATTTTCCTTTTGGGGCATCTTTCACACCCCTCTTTATCTCCCCTCAAGGGGAGAATTTGGTACTCAATACTATTTAAATTGCAATTGTATTCGCCTTTTCAACCGCTGCTTTCAAGCCTTCCAGTTTTGTTCCTCCTGCCGTAGCATAAAACGCTTGTCCGCCACCACCGCCATTAATTTCTTTGGCAAGCTCTTTTACTATTGTGCCGGCATTCATGTTTTTTTCTTTTACTAGATTGTCTGAAATAGCTACTGTTAATGAGGGCTTACCTTTTATCTCTGTACCTAATACTAAAAATAAATTTGTTATCTCATTGCGTAGTTCAAAGGCAATATCCTTAATAGCTTCAGCCGAGTCTAAATTTATTTGTTCCGCAATAAAATTCAATCCATTTTTTGATTGCACTTTTTTCTTCAATTCTTGTTTTATTACTTGCGCTTTTTCGTGTATAAACTGTTGTAGCTGTTTTTGAAGAAGTGTGTTTTCTTCTTGCAATAATTGTACTGTTTTTACAAGGTTTTTTGGGTTTTTAAGGGCTTCTTTTAAGTTGCCTAAAATAGCTACCTGTGCATTTAAAAATTCAATTGCTTTTACAGAAGTAATAGCTTCAATTCTTCTAATGCCAGCAGCAACTGCGCTTTCAGAGGTGATCTTAAATAGCCCAATTTGAGCTGTTGATTGCACGTGTGTGCCCCCGCACAATTCAATAGAATAATTCTTGTCGAATGTTACTACGCGCACTGTGTCGCCATATTTCTCTCCAAACAAAGCCATTGCGCCAGTTTTCTTTGCATCTTCAATAGCCATTGTTTTTATATCAGAAAAAATATTTTCACGTATTTTCTCATTTACAATTGTTTCTAACTGTTGTATTTCTTCATCGGTAAGCTTTGCAAAATGAGAAAAATCGAATCGTAAATAGTCATCATTTACTAACGAGCCTTTTTGCTCCACATGAGACCCCAGCACACTTCTTAGTGCTGCATGTAGTAAATGTGTTGCACTGTGGTTGTTGCATGTTAGTGTACGTTTTACACTATCTACTTTTGCAGTAAAATAAGAAGTAATGTTTTCGGGTAGTTTGTCAGAAAAATGAATGATTAATCCATTTTCTTTTTTTGTATCTGTAATGACAATTTTTTCATTACTTGATTCTAAAATACCCGTATCGCCCACTTGTCCGCCACTCTCTGCATAAAAAGGAGTTTTATCAAGTATTAACTGATACTGTTCTTTATTTTTGGCTTTTACCTTTCTATACTGTACGATTTTTGATTGGCATTCCAAACTATCATATCCAACAAACTTTAAACTTTGAACTTCGAACTTTGAACTAATTTGTACCCAGTCTCCTGTATCCATTGCAGTTGCTTGTCTAGAGCGATCCTTCTGTTTTTGCAATTCTGCTTGAAACTCTTCTTCATTGATACTAAGTCCGTACCCACGAGCAATCAAGGATGTTAAGTCAACCGGAAATCCATATGTGTCGTATAATTCAAATACCAACACTCCGCTGATAGTTTTTGATTTGTCTTGCGTAATTGCATTTATACAAACTTGGTCAATACGCTTTAAGCCTTGTTCCAATGTTTTGAAGAATGCAGTTTCTTCTTCTTTTATAACTTTTTCAATTAATGATTTTTGAGTGCGAAGCTCCGGAAAAGCATCCCCCATTTGGTTTGCAAGTACGGGCACTAGTCTGCACATAAATGGTTCTTTCAAATTCAATGATTGATACCCATAGCGAACAGCTCTTCTTAAAATCCGTCTAATTACATAACCCGCACCGTTATTGGACGGCAACTGACCATCTGCAATAGAAAATGAAATTGCGCGAATATGATCCGCAATTACACGCATCGCAATATTTACAATCTCATGCTGTTGGGCTTTTTCTGTTGGACGATAACGCAATCCCGATAAATCTTCAATTTTATTAATGATAGGAGAGAAGACATCGGTGTCATAATTCGACTGTTTGCCTTGTAGTACCATACACAAACGCTCAAAGCCCATTCCTGTATCAACATGTTGTGCAGGTAATTTTTGTAAACTGCCATTGGCCAAGCGATTGAATTCCATGAATACATTGTTCCATATTTCAATTACTTGCGGATGGCTTTGATTTACGAGTTCTTTGCCAGGTATTTTTTTTCGCTCGTCTTCATTTCTTATATCTACATGTATTTCGGTACATGGTCCGCATGGGCCGGTATCACCCATTTCCCAAAAATTATCTTTTTTATTTCCACGTAAAATTCTGTCTTCTGAAATATGTTGTTTCCACAAATCATAGGCCTCTTGGTCAAAAGGGAGGTTGTCTTCTTTGCTTCCCTCAAAAACGGTTACGTATAATCTGTCAACCGGAATTTTATAAACATCCACTAAAAGTTCCCACGCCCAATTAATGGCGTCTTTTTTAAAATAGTCGCCAAAGCTCCAATTGCCAAGCATTTCAAACATAGTGTGGTGGTAGGTGTCAACACCAACTTCTTCTAAGTCGTTGTGCTTGCCTGATACACGTAAACATTTTTGTGTGTCTGCAATACGCGGATGTTTGATGGCTGCATTGCCTAAAAATAAATCCTTAAATTGATTCATGCCTGCATTAGTAAACAAAAGCGTTGGGTCATTTTTAATTACCAAGGGTGCAGACGGCACTATCTCATGATTCTTTGATTTGAAAAATTGTAAAAATGTTTCGCGTATTTGGATGGAGTTCATATAAGTTCCTTAACAAAGTTTAACTTCTGTGTTTTTTCTAAAATTGCATAAATATAGTAAATACGCTAAATTTGCACTTGATTTTTAGTTGATTAAATGTCGAAAATTAAATATAGATACAACACCAAATCATTAACCTACGAGAGGGTTGAAACTTCTTGGCGCAAGCGTATTTTACGCTTGTTGTCTTATTTAGCCACGGGTACTGTATTTGCAACAGTTACTATATTAATTGCATTTACTTATTTCGATTCTCCTAAAGAAAAAATTCAGAAGCGTGAAATTGAAGCATTGAAATTCCAGTATCAATTGCTAAACACCCGATTTGCACAAGTGTCAACTGTTTTGAGCGATTTACAACAGCGTGATGATAATATTTACAGAATGATTTTTGAAGCAGAGCCTGTTCCATCTACTGTTAGAAAGGCAGGGTACGGAGGCGTAGATAGATACAAAGAGTTAGAAGGTTTTGAAAATTCAACGTTGATGATTGAAACTACGAAGCGAATAGACCGTTTAGCAAAGCAACTGTATGTTCAGTCTAAATCATTTGATGATATTGTAAAAATGGCGGCTAATAAAGAGAAAATGTTTGCCAGTATTCCGGCCATCATGCCTATTAGCCAGAAAAAATTACGTCATGCGCCTTCTGGTTTTGGTTGGAGAACGCATCCAATCTATAAAACATCTCAGTTTCATGCCGGGATGGATTTTGCTGCACCAGAAGGAACAGAAATTTATTCTACCGGAGATGGTGTGATAGAACGTGCGGATAATATGGCTCAAGGATATGGAAATCACGTAGTAGTGAATCATGGCTATGGATACAAGTCATTATACGCACACATGACTAAAATGTCTGTGCGTGTTGGGCAAGCTGTAAAAAGAGGACAATTATTAGGCTATGTAGGAAATACAGGCTTGTCTACCGCACCGCACGTGCATTACGAGATTATTAAAAACGAAGCAAAAATTAATCCGATTAACTTCTACTACAACGATCTTTCTCCTGCCCAATACCAAGAGATGATTGAGGTGGCATCCCGCTCTTCACAGTCATTTGATTAGGCTTTTCTTTGGTATTTCCCCACATGTGTTGTTTCATTCATTGAAAAAGATGTTTGTTTTCAAGTTCTAATAATGCGCATTTTTGGGTTTGTCCCTTCTATACGTTAGGGCTAAATTAATTGTACATAAAATTAGTACAACAGAGGGTTACTTTTTAAAATGTTGAGTGTAGTTATACTAAATACAACTCAAAACGAAGTTTAACTAATAAAGAGAATCATGAAAAAAAGAGTACTTATCCCGGCATTGTTTTTTGCAGGAGTAGCTTTTGCACAAAACAGCACCATATTTAATAATGCGGCAGCCTTACAGGAAGCACAACAAAAAGGACTATCGCCTGCAGACCATGCAGGATACGTAAGTCATAAGTACAAAGAATGGCAAGTGGCTAATGGGCTTGTGCCTGCTGCTACACAACAACCTTCATTTAAAAATGGAAGTGGTGTTTTTAACACCTTGCAGTCGGCATCGAACATCGATTTTGAAACCGGAGATTATACCGGATGGCAATTGTATGTAGGCGATAACGACATGAACTCTTTTGGCTCATTGAGTAATGTAGTGCCATCTGTTGCTGGATTATCAGATACGTTGCAAATAGACACCTATTATAGTTACATGGGTACAAATACCTGTGACATGATTGATGCATCTATGAGACATGGGTTAATGACGCCCGCTATCGGATCCGACCCGCTTACAGGCATTCCTCTTGCTTCGCCATTGGGAGGGAATTATGTTGCTCGCGTTGGTAGATTTTGCAGGTATTACGAAGCATCTGTGTTGGAGCAAACATTTAATGTAACAGCAGGTCAGCAGGTGCTCAATTACGCCTATGCATTGGTGTTAGAAGATGGTGGACATAGCGCAGTTGTTGGAGAACAAGCTTATTTTAGATTTAGTGTGCTCGATTCTGCAGGTGTTGATATTCCGGGCACTGCAATTTATATACAGTCTGATAATGGTACTACTCCTGGCTTTTATCCATCTATATATCAAGTTGCACCGGATGGAATATATTATAAGCCGTGGACTCCTGTTTCAGTAGATCTTTCGGCTTATGTTGGACAAAATGTAACTGTTCGTGTTACAACTGCCGGATGTATTTATGACGGACACAGCGGATACGCTTATTTTGATGCACGTATGGATAGCACCGGTAATGTTGCAAACGTTTGGCCGGGGGATGCGAATTACGATTTAACAGCAGATTTAAACGATTTGATTTATATAGCTTGGGCAAATGGAGCTACAGGCCCTGCAAGAACTGGCGCAACTAATAATTGGAATGCCGAACCATCAGCAGATTGGGGTCAGAAAACCGTGTATGGAACAGAATACAAACATGCAGATTGCAATGGAGATGGAGTTATAGATTTGAATGATACGTTGGCTGTTTTTCTGAATAGCGGATCAACTCATGTGTTCAAGAATTCGCCTTCTAGCCCTACATTGCAAAGTGTTTCAAATTATAGAAATATTACATTGTCTTCCTCTACACAGGCTATCGGACCTAATCAGCAATTTTCGGTAGATATGTATTTGCCTGCTAATTCAACAAATTCCAATTCTATTTTTGGAATTACGTTTAGAGTGTACGTCCCAACACAATACATTTCACAATTTGTAGGAGCTTCATTTAATGCGTCTGCTATGGGTATTCAAGGAAGCAATTTGCTTGCAAAGGCTATTTATAGAGCATCTGCGGGATATGTGGAAGTGTGCTTAGTAAGAACCGACAAGCAAAGTAGTAATGCAATTGGTAAGCTGGGAACGCTTGTTTTTAAAGCAAATGCATTTACAAACTCAGGAGCAAGTAGTTTTGGTGTTGGAAACGTAAAAGCTATGCGATACAATGGTCAATACTTGCCAATTGGCGGTAATGGAATCACTCCACAATTTAATGTTGCACTAGGTGTAAATGAGATTGCTTCCTCAGATTTGTTATTGGCTCCAAACCCAACAGCAGATTATATTTCCATTGTTGGCTTGGATGAAGCAGCTAACACCTATGAAATAAGTAATGTAGTGGGACAGAAAATTGCTTCTGGTACCGTTAAAGGTTCCGAAACAATAAATGTTTCCGCTCTAGAAAAAGGAACATATATTTTAAAGCTATATGCAGCTAGTAACAATGAGATGCGTATAAATAGATTTGTAAAAAAGTAGTTTTGTTTTAAGGTTGATTAAAGTCCTCTGGAAACAACATTTTCAGAGGACTTTAATTTTTTAGTTATCGCAAAAAATTTAAAAGGTGCTCTAAAAAAAGCTGTGGTTGCTCAGCATGAATCCAGTGTCCGGCATTGGGTATTGTTTGCAATTCGGCATTTACAAATGAGTTTTGAATGTCTGCAAAATCACTATCAGAAATATATTTTGAGTGTTCGCCTCTTAAAAAAAGCGTTGGAATGGAGCAATAGCCCATATCAATTTTTTTTCCAATTTGTTCTATCTGTTCTCGCAGCACCGGTAAATTAAATCGCCATGCAAGTTCATTTGAATCGCCATCTTTCCAGTATAAATTTTTTAGCAAAAACTGTATAGTGCTTTGTTCTGTTATGCGCGCTTGCAATGCAGCTTCTACTTCTTTTCTGGTTTTCACAACAGAAAAATCTACTCCCGAAAGTGTATCAATAATGGTTGTATGATGCGGAGCATAGTATCTTGGTGCAATATCCACTACGATAAGTTTTTCTATCAATTGCGGATATTCTCTTGCAAACACCATTGCCGTTTTGCCTCCCATGGAATGCCCAATAATAGAAGCTTTCGCGCAACCAATCTGTTCCGATAAATTATGCAAATCGTTTGCCATGCTTTCGTAGGTACATTCGTTTGCATGAAAAGAATGCCCGTGGTTGCGTTGATCTACAAGGTAAACGGTATATTTTTCGGAAAGTTGTTTGCCAATTGTTTGCCAATTATCAAGCGAGCCAAACAACCCATGCAATATGAAAACAGATTCTCCTTTTTCTCCTAGTTTTTTATAGTTGAGTAATTGCATTGCATTAAAATCCTAATAGAGACTGCCCAATATACACAAGCGCACCCGAGAAATAACCCAATGCTGCCAACCAGCCTATTTTTTTTAGATACCACATAAAATCAATTTTCTCTATTCCCATGGCAGCAACTCCTGCAGCAGAGCCGATAATTAAAATACTGCCTCCTGTGCCGGCACAATAAGCTATAAACTCCCACATAAAACTATCAGTCGGGAATGTAGCTAAATCGTACATTCCCATAGTTGCAGCTACCAACGGAACATTATCTACTATAGCAGACAATAACCCAATTAAGAGTACAATAACGGTGTTGTCTCCAATTGTAGTATTCATAAACATTGCCAATTCCGACAAAATGCCTTCAGTTTGTAATGCCGATATTGCCATTAATATTCCTAGAAAAAACAAGATGCTAGGGACATCAATTTTTCGCAAAGCATGCACTACAGAAAAATTGTCTTTGTCTTCTTCATTTTTACCATGATGAATGTATTCGGTAATAATCCACAAAATACCTAAGCCAAACAGAACGCCCATAAATGGAGGCAAATGAGTAATCGATTTGAAAATCGGGGTAAACAATAAAGAACCTAGGCCAGCAAAAAAAACAAGATTTCTTTCCTTATGTGTTGATGAAGTGCTTCTAGTGCCGGATACAGCTATCGGACGGGTTACATTTCCTTTTATCAATAATGTTAGTACGCTCAACGGTACAAGTAAACATACTAAACTAGGTAAAATGAGTTTTAGCATAATATTGGTACTGGTAATTTGCCCGCCAATCCAAAGCATTGTAGTGGTAACATCTCCAATAGGACTCCACGCCCCACCTGAGTTGCAGGCAATCACAACAATTCCAACAAAAAGCAAGCGTGTTTTTTTATCGTCAATTAATTTTTTCAATAAAGAAACCATTACGATGGCTGTTGTAAGGTTGTCTAACACTGCAGAAAGCACAAAACTCACAAGAGCTATTATCCACAGCATTTTTCGAGCATTGGCGGTTTTGATTTTGTCTGTTATAACCATAAAACCATCGTGTGCATCTATCAATTCAACGATAGTCATAGCGCCCATCAGGAAAAACAAAATCCCCGATAATTCGCCCAAATGTTCTACAAGTTTTTCTGATGCAGCGTGTGTGCCTTCAGTCGTATTCATCGTTAGAGCCAACACAGCCCAACACAATACACCAGTTAGTAGTGCACTAGCGGCCTTGTTTAATTTTATGGTATGCTCTAGCGCAATGGCTAAATAACCGATAACAAATATGGATATAAGCAATATCTGCATAAGCTAAATATATGGAAAAAATACTTTTGGGTTAATAAAAAAAATCATGTAGGTTTAAAAAAAATACACTCACACATGTCAAAATTATTTGCAAAAAAATCTATAGAGAGTTTACTCCACGAGGCATCTGATGAAACAGGAGGCTTAAAGCGCTCATTAAGCGCAACAAGCCTTGTGGCTTTAGGTATTGGAGCTATTATAGGAGCAGGTTTGTTTGTTAGAACAGCAGCAGCAGCAGCAGATCATGCCGGACCTTCAGTTACTATCGGATTTATTGTAGCCGCTATAGGATGTGCCCTAGCAGGATTATGCTACGCAGAGTTTGCGTCAATGATTCCTATTGCAGGTAGCGCTTATACCTATTCGTATGCAACGATGGGAGAGTTTGTAGCTTGGATTATTGGCTGGGATTTGGTGTTGGAGTATGCATTGGGTGCGGCTACGGTGGCTATTGCGTGGTCAGAGTATTTGAATAATTTATGTACCAATGTATTTGGCTTTACAATACCCTATCAGTGGTGCCACTCTCCTTTTCAGTCATCGCTAGATGGCGTAAGTGGAATAATTAATATTCCTGCATTAGTTATTATATTCTTGCTCTCTCTTGTGTTAATAAGGGGTACAAAAGAATCTGCTTTTGTAAATGGCCTTATTGTGATAGTAAAAGTGGTGATTGTTATTTTGTTCATTGCTCTTGGTTGGGGCTATATCAATCCGGCTAACCACACACCGTATATACCTGAAAATACGGGTGTTTTTGGTTCGTTTGGCTGGAGTGGAATTGTGAGTGCCGCAGGAATTGTATTCTTTGCATTTATTGGTTTTGATGCAGTTTCTACTGCTGCACAAGAAGCAAAAAATCCTAAGAGAGACATGCCAATAGGAATATTGGTATCATTAGCCATTTGTACTGTTTTGTACATTTTGTTTGCGCACGTTCTTACCGGGATTGCTAACTACAAAGAATTTCAAGTGGCAGGAAAAGAAGCTTCTGTTGCATATGTTATAAACACTTACATGCCCGAGTACGGTTGGTTGGCAACCTCTGTAACCGTAGCTATTTTGGCAGGATTTTCGTCTGTAATTTTAGTGATGTTGTTAGGTCAATCGCGTGTATTTTACTCTATGTCAAAAGATGGATTGATACCAAAAATATTTTCTGATTTACATCCAAAGTACCGTACACCGCACAAATCAAACCTCTTGTTCTTTTTGTTTGTAGGTGTTTTTGCAGCATTTGTTCCGGGCGATATTGTTGGAGATATGACAAGTATAGGAACACTCTTTGCATTTGTACTAGTATGTATTGGCGTGTTGGTAATGCGTAAAACAAACCCTGATATGCCTCGTCCGTTTAAAACGCCCTTGGTTCCTATTGTTCCAATATTGGGTGTGCTGGTTTGTTTGGCCATGATTTACGGATTAGGTACCGAAAATTGGATGCGTCTATTTATTTGGTTGGCAATTGGAATGGCAATCTACTTTGGATATAGCCGTAAACACAGTAAAGTAGGGAATAAAAAATAATAAGAAAAGATGGGATGTGCTTTTTAAGCACAGTGCGAAGTGATGAAAAGTTTTTTTAGAAAATACGTTAGCTATACAAACCAAGAGAAACGGGGTATTTGGATTGCATTGCTTATCGTAATTTCTATAGCAACAATTTATTTTTTTTCTGACTATGTTTCTTCTTCATCCGATCCAACTCTTATAGACACCTCCTTTCAATCCGAGATAAATAGTCTTAAAAGAACGAAAGAATTGGTCGATGAGCAAGAAGCTGCCACTCCAACAGATTCCACTTCTATAGAAGGAGCTAACAACAATTACTTTAGATTCAATCCCAATCATCTATCCAAGGAAGAGTGGCGTAAATTAGGAGTTTCAGAGCGCATTGTAAACAACATTCAAAAATACGAGCAAGCGGGAGGTAGTTTTAAAAATAAGCTTGATTTAAAAAAAATATACGGGTTTTCAGAACAACTGTATTGCAAGTTGGAGCCATACATTTATATCGAAAACGACTCTACATTAACTGCGCAAAGAGCCGGAATTCCATTGGACAAAAAGGGGAGTTTTAAAAATTTAATTGATGTGAATACGGCCGATACCAATCAATTAAAATCGTTAAAAGGTATTGGCAGTAAATTGGCCGACAGAATTATTAAATACAGAAATTCATTAGGTGGGTTTTATACAAAAACACAACTTAAAGAAGTGTATGGAATCACATCAGATACCTATAACCTAATAGAACCTTCTATTACTGTAAGTGTTGAAGGGCTTGCCAAGTTAAATATAAATACAGCCGAAAAAGACGCATTGGCAAAGCATCCGTACATAAAATACAAACTTGCAAATTTGCTCATACTATACAGAACTCAACATGGCAACTACCATACAAAAGAAGATATAAAGAATATTGTTGTGATAAATGACAGTATTTACAGTAAATTAGCCCCTTATATTAGCTTGTAAAATATGGCACACGGAGCATTGGTTTTAATGGGTCTTTTTATTGCGATGGTTGTTCCTTTGTCGACATACTTTTTTGCTAAACGAATGGGGCGAAATCCACTAGCCTGGTTTTTTATATCGCTAGTGCTTCCATTCATTGCCACGATAATTTTATTTTTTTTACCCGATTTGTCTGAAAAAAATCAGATAAAATAACAGTACTAGTAAACTAAATATGCTTGAAAAACGAATAAAATCAACCATTAGAGACATTCCTAATTTCCCAAAAGAAGGAATTATTTTTAAAGACATTACACCCATCTTAAAGGATACAGTTCTTTGCGAAGACATAACTATCGAACTTAAAAATAGATTTTTAGAACAGCCTATACATGCGGTTGTGGGAATCGAGAGCAGAGGTTTTTTGTTTGGATTTAAATTAGCAACATTGCTCAATGTGCCATTTGTAATGGTTCGCAAGCCGGGTAAGTTGCCCTATAAAAAAATTGCTCAATCGTACGATTTGGAATATGGCAGCGCAACAGTAGAAATGCAATTGGACGAAATAAAAAAAGGAGCCAATGTCTTAATTCATGACGATTTACTTGCCACTGGCGGTACTGCCGAAGCAGCTGCAAAACTTATTCATCAACAAGAGGGAAATATAATTGGGTTCTGTTTCCTAATAGAATTAGGGTTCTTAAAAGGTCGCGAAAAATTGAACAACTATTCTCCGAAAATTGTTAGTTTAGTTAATTATTGATTTCGTATTTTTATAAAAAAATAACCACATGAGTACTATTGCCGAAACATCTGTAGGAATAAATTTTGAGTTAAGCGAAAATCAGCAAATGATAGCTGATATGATTCGTAAGTTTGGGGAAGAACATATTAAGCCTAAACTAATGGAATGGGACGAATCCCAAGAATTTCCTATCGAAGTTTTTAAAAAACTTGGCGACCTAGGATTAATGGGAGTTTTAGTGCCAACAGAATATGGAGGCTCTGGTTTTGGTTATTTTGAGTACGTTACAGCAATCATAGAATTATCTAAAATATGCGGTTCCATTGGTTTGTCCATGGCGGCTCATAACTCGCTTTGTACAGGCCATATTTTGCAATTTGGAAACGAAGAGCAAAAGAAAAAATATTTACCAAAGCTGGCTAGTGCCGAATGGATTGGTGCTTGGGGCTTAACAGAAGTAAACACAGGCTCTGATGCAGGAGGAATGCTTACTACAGCCGTTCCTGATGGAGATTATTATGTGTTGAATGGGTCTAAAAATTTTATTACACATGCTATAACAGGCAGTGTGGCTGTGGTAATTGCACGTACCGGTGCAAAAGGCGATTCGCACGGAATGACAGCATTCATTGTTGAGAAAGGCACGCCAGGCTTTAAAAGCGGGCGTAAAGAAAATAAATTGGGTATGCGTGCTTCCGAAACAGCGGAGCTTATTTTTGAAAATTGCCGTGTTCACAAAAGCCAAATAATGGGCAATGTAGGGGATGGTTTTATACAAGCCATGAAAGTATTAGATGGTGGTAGAATTTCTATTGCATCGTTATCATGCGGTATTGCAAGAGGTGCGTATGAAGCATCTGTAAAATATGCTAAAGAGAGAGAACAGTTTGGTCAACCTATTGCCAATTTCCAAGCCATTGCATTTAAAATAGCTGATATGGCTACTCAAATAGAAGCCGCAGAGCTGCTTACCTTTAAGGCAGCTGATTTGAAGAACAGGCACATGAAAGTTACCAAAGAAGGGGCTTTTGCAAAGTATTATGCTTCCGAAATAGCTGTTAAGGTATCTAACGAGGCTGTTCAAATTTTTGGCGGATATGGCTATACAAAAGACTTTCCGGCAGAAAAATATTACAGAGATTCTAAACTTTGCACCATTGGAGAAGGTACATCAGAAATTCAAAAATTGGTAATTGCCCGAGAAATATTGAAAGGGTAGAAAGACTTATTTACAAGAAAGACTAACAAATCATAAATCTGAGCGAATCCTAAATAAGCTCGTAGTTTTTTTTAGAGTTGTATCAGTAAGTCAATCGGACCTGTTAAAGTATAATGTTGGTGAGTAGTAATTTTCTAAGCAGCCAAGTTCGTTTCGTCAAAATTGTCCTTTTTTAATTTATTTAGGCAATTCAAATAGGCGTTTTTCATGCCTTCGTAGAGTGCTTCTCTCCCGTAGTTGTTAGTTCTGTGAGATTCGCTAATTATCTCGTTTGCATTGTCTATTTGACTGCTTAGCCAATGCACTAAATCTGTTGTGTTAGATTGGTTCATCATGGTTTTGAAGTTTTTACACAATTGTACGTTTGTAAAAAAAAATAGTTATTCAATTTTAGTGTAACTTTAAAAAATGTTTTACGTAGTAGGTGCCTTTTTAGGCGTTATTCCTACATCATTTAATGTTTTGTCGTAATTCTAGTAATTTCATAATTTTGGCATTTATAAACAGAAATAATAAGTAAAAATGAAATTTATACACACCTTACTAATCATAGTTCTTGTCACACTAGGTATGTCTGCTCAATCGGTGGTGGGCAAATGGAAAACAATAGACGACAAAACAGGGAAACCAAAATCAGTGGTTGAAATTTTTGAGAAAAATGGAAAGTTGTATGGCAAAATAATTAAGCTTTTTCGCACGCCACAAGAAGACCAAGACCCTATTTGCGACAAATGCGATGACGACCGCAAAAACAAAAAAATAATTAACATGGAAATAATCCGCGATATGAAAAAAGATGGTGATGAATGGGAAGACGGAACAATCATGGATCCGAATAATGGTACTGTTTACGATTGCAAATTATGGCTTGAAGGTGGCAATTTAAAAGTACGCGGATATGTGCTGTTTGTATATAGAACGCAAACTTGGCTGCCGTACAAAGAATAACATACTTTTTTCATAATCCCCTCATTACATTATAGTTACCGCAATTGTAGTGTTTGTCTCGGAGCGCTTTACTTAGTAAAACAAATAGCTCCAAATTTTCTATTATATAGGTATTTAGCTATCTTTGCAGCCTAATTTATTTATCACATGGATATTGTAAAAGAAAATGTAGATGCATTAAATGCGGTTATTAAAGTAAAAGTAGCAAAGGACGATTACTTACCTCAATATGAAACAGCTATAAAGAATTATCAGAGAAAAGCTGCAATGCCCGGTTTTAGACCAGGTAAAGTGCCTACAGGAATGATCAAAAAAATGTATGGCAAAGCAATTTTGGCTGATGAATTAAATAAGCTTCTTAGCAATTCACTGCAAAAATATATTTCAGAAAACAACCTTGAAATACTTGGAAATCCGCTTCCTAAGGCCGAAGAGCAGCCCAAAGATTTTGATGTAGTGCAAGATTTTGAATTTTTATACGAATTAGGACTGGCTCCTCAATTTGCCGTAGATATTTCTAAAAAACACACCTACAATTACGAAACAATTAAGATAGACGATGCTCTATTAAGCAAATACACAGAAGATATTCGCAAGCGTTACGGAAATATCCAAAACCCCGAGCAAATAGAAGACCAAGATTTGGTGGTTTGTGATTTTGTGGAATTAGATGCAAACAACGAAATTTTAGCAGGAGGTATTTTCAAAACCTCATCCATTGCTACTGACAGAATTATTAATCCTACAATCAAAGCTAAATTCATTGGTCTTAAAAAAGACGATAAAGTGGTTGCGAATGTTAGAGATTTATCTAATAATACAACCGACATATCCGCTATGTTGGGCATAGATAAAGCAAAAGCAGAAAATATAAATGCAAATTTCCAACTGACGATTAAAAATATTGGTCGTGTATTTCCGGCAGACGCTAATCAAGAGTTGTTTGATAAATTGTATGGTCCGGGTGCAGTAACTAGTGTAGAGGAGTTTCACAATAAAATTAGGGAGGAACTGGCCCTAACCTTCATCGAAGACAGCGATCGCAAGCTAAAAAATGACATAGCAGAAGATTTACTAAGTAAGCTAAATATTAATTTGCCGGATGAATTTTTGAAAAGATGGTTAATGACTGTTAACGAGAAGCCGTTAACGTACGAGCAGGTTAGCAAGGAATACGATATGTATTCAAAAAGCTTGAAGTGGCAATTGATTGAGAATAAAATTTTAAAAGATTTTCAAATTAAGGTTTCTACCGATGAAGCTACAGACTATGTAAAAGGGGCTGTTCGCGCACAATTAGCAAAAATGGGACATTTAGGAATGGGCGATGAAGAGATTGATAATACTGCTAAACGTGTATTGGAAAACGAAGAGGAGGTAAAACGCGTGTTTGATAAGCTATACAACGATAAAGTACTTAAACTATTTAAGGAATCATTTACAATTGTAAATAAAGAGGTTTCTTACGAAGATTTCTATAAATTAGATAAAAAATAAACTACAACAACTATGTTTCCAAAAGACGAATTTCAAAAATATGCTACAAAGCATATGGGCATCAATAGCCTTACACTAGATAAATACAGATCATCTTTAACTCCCTATATCATTGAGGAGCGCCAGTTAAACGTTGCCCAAATGGACGTTTTCTCTCGTTTGATGATGGATAGAATTATTTTCTTGGGCACAGGTATTAACGACCAAGTTGCTAATATTATTCAAGCTCAATTACTTTTCTTAGAATCGGTTGATGCTAAAAAAGACATTCAAATTTATTTAAATTCTCCAGGAGGCTCTGTTTATGCAGGTTTGGGGATATATGACACGATGCAATACATTGCACCCGATGTAGCAACTATTTGTACCGGAATGGCAGCATCTATGGGCGCTGTGTTAATGTGTGCAGGTGCAAAAGGAAAGCGTACCAGCTTAAAACATGCGCGTATCATGATTCACCAACCGCTTGGTGGTGCCGAAGGACAAGCATCCGATATTGAAATTACAGCTCGCGAAATTCAAAAATTAAAGAAAGAGTTGTATGAAATTATTGCAAAGCACAGCAACCAAACATACGATAAGGTATGGGCTGATAGCGACCGTGATTACTGGATGACAGCCGAAGAAGCGAAAGCATACGGAATGATTGATGAGATTTTAATTAGAACTAATAAATAATTTAGTGGCTGAAAAAGACGCTATTCGTTGCTCCTTTTGCAATAGAGATAAGCAAGACACAGTAGTACTTATTGCGGGTATCAATGGGCATATCTGCGATAAGTGCATTGAACAAGCACAGCGAATTGTAAAGGAAGAAATGCTTGAAAAGGGCAATACTAGCTATGTTTCGGCACTTACACTTTTAAAGCCAACCGAAATTAAAAAACATCTTGACGAATATGTGATTGGTCAAGATGAAGCCAAAAAAGTATTGTCGGTAGCGGTGTACAACCATTACAAACGTATTTTACAAAAAACATCGAAAAGTACTACCGATATTGATGATGTAGAGATTGAGAAATCGAACATTGTTTTAGTTGGAGAAACCGGCACCGGAAAAACTTTACTGGCGCGTACTATTGCTAGAATATTGAACGTGCCGTTCTGTATAGCAGATGCAACGGTTCTTACCGAGGCTGGTTATGTGGGCGAGGATGTAGAAAGTGTTTTAACTCGTTTGTTGCAAGCTGCCGAATTTGATGTGGCAGCAGCAGAAAGAGGAATTGTTTTTATTGATGAAGTAGATAAAATAGCACGCAAGGGCGATAATCCTTCTATTACGCGCGATGTATCGGGCGAGGGCGTGCAACAAGGATTATTAAAGCTATTGGAAGGTTCTGTGGTAAACGTTCCTCCGCAAGGTGGACGTAAGCATCCGGAACAAAAAATGATTCAAATAAATACCAGAAATATTTTATTCATTTGCGGTGGCGCGTTTGACGGGGTTGATAAAATTATTGCACGTAGAGTGCAAGCTCAAACCATTGGATACTCTACTAACAAAGAAGGAGAAGCTGTAAACAAACAAAATTTATTACAATACATTGCACCGCAAGATTTAAAATCATTTGGGTTAATACCTGAATTGATAGGTCGTTTGCCGGTACTGTCTTTCCTCAATCCATTAGATGCACCAACGTTGCGTAGAATTTTAACCGAACCTAAAAACGCACTTACAAAACAATATACAAAGCTGTTTGAAATTGATGGTGTAAAACTTTCATTCGAACCTGCAGCACTTGATTTTATTGTAGATAAAGCCGTTGAATTTAAATTAGGCGCTCGTGGATTACGTTCTATTTGCGAAGCTTTGATGGTGGACACTATGTTTGAAACGCCATCTACTCCTGCTACCAAGGAGATTGTAATTACATTAGACTTTATTAAGGAAAATCTTTCTAAGGCTATTTTAAACAAGTTGAAAGTAGCGTAAGGTTATCAACAACTAAAACAAATTCACCACCTTAATTCTTGAATGAGGCGATTTCATTATTAAATGGATCTTGGCTTCATTTGTCTTTTGGAGAGGGAATAATAGTAGCTCCCTTAAGCATCTTACTAATTCGAATCAAACGCATCAAAAAAAAGAAACGCGCCTCATATGTTTGAGAGGTTTTTTTATTTTTCTTATTTTCTTCTAAGCTAGCCACTTCATTCAAGATTAAAGCAAGGGAATCGATTTTATTTCTCCACGTACATCACGTCCTTTACCGCTTTTACAACTCTTGCTGTATTTGGCAACGAAGCCTCTATTAGAGTTGGTGCATACGGCAATGGTACATCAGCAGTTGTAACACGTAATACAGGAGCATCTAAATAATCAAAAGCTTCGCGTTGTACTTTAAATGCAACTTCGGTAGCGATGGAACCCAATGGCCACGCTTCCTCTACTATTACTAATCTATTCGTTTTCTTAACCGAATTAATTATGCAAGCATAATCAATCGGACGAATAGTGCGTAAATCTATTACTTCTGCGCTGATACCTTCTTTCTCCAACTCTGCAGCAGCAGCCAAAGCCACTTTCATAATTTTTCCAAACGAAACAATGGTTACATCCGTTCCTTCTTTTTTAATATCGGCAACGCCAATAGGCAATAAATACTCGCCTTCCGGCACCTCTCCTTTATCGCCATACATTTGCTCGCTTTCCATAAATATTACTGGATCGTTATCGCGAATAGCTGATTTTAAAAGGCCTTTGGCATCGTATGGATTGGATGGCACAATTACTTTTAATCCCGGACAATTTGCATACCAGTTGTCAAATGCTTGTGAATGCTGAGAGCTAAGCATGCCTGCCGAACCTGTAGGACCTCTAAATACAATAGGAACAGTAAACTGCCCACCAGACATAGACATCATTTTTGCGGCCGAGTTGATTACTTGATCAATAGCCACTAACGAAAAATTGAATGTCATAAACTCAATTACCGGACGCAATCCATTCATGGCTGCTCCCACCCCTATGCCAGCAAAACCAAGCTCTGCAATGGGGGTGTCAATTACGCGTTTGGGTCCAAACTCTGCCAACATTCCTTGACTTACTTTGTAAGCACCATTGTATTCTGCCACTTCTTCGCCCATTAAAAATACGCGCTCATCTTTACGCATTTCTTCACTTAACGCTTCACGCAATGCTTCTCTAAATTGAATTGTTCTCATATCAATTAGTTAATCTTAAACAATGTTTATAAGTGTAACTCCTATTAAATTTTGGAGGTTGACACAAATATAGTACGCACAGCACAATTAGCAAGCTATTTTGTCTAAAATAAATTTCTCTTAAAATACTGCTATTGAACCTGTTTAATCAGCTAGATTATGTATTATTGCATTCAAAATAGCATTCCATTTAGCTAAAATTAACCAATACCTAGATGAAGAAAACCATATTTAAATTGCTTAATCCTATAAATTGGGTGCGAGCCTATAATTTTCAGAAAAAAAACGCTCAATACTCCAAATCTTCGTATGATTTGGAGTTGTTTCTTTACTCTAAGATTTTAAAAAACGACATGCTTCATTATGGCTATTTTGAAGATGTAACAATTGCTCCCGACACTATTTCCATTAGAAAGGTGGAAGAAGCTCAAATTAAATATGCACAAAATATTATTGATTTAGTTACGGCAAAAGACAAACCTATTTTAGATGTAGGTTGTGGAATGGGTGGATTATCTGCTATGTTGATGCAACAAGGATTTAAGCCGGAAGCGCTCACTCCTAATGCAAATCAAAAAGAGCATATAAGTAAAAAGTATCCTACGCTAACCTGCTACAAATGTAAATTCGAAGAGCTTAATACCACAAATACATACGGCACTATCATTAATTCCGAGTCGCTGCAGTATATAAAATTGGATGAAGCTTTTGCGTTGGTAGATAAGCATCTGCAGCCGGGAGGTAGATGGATTGTGGTAGATTATTTTAGAACAAGCACCAATACCATTAATAAATCGGGACACATGCTCAGCGATTTTTTGGAAAAAATAAAATCAAACAACTGGAAAATTGTTCATCAACAAGACATCACGCCCAATGTGTTGCCAACACTACATTTGGTTAATTTATATGTAGAGCGATTTATGCTTCCTATCAAGCATTTTGCTTTCGAGAAGCTAAGATTTAAAAAGGCGTGGATATATTATTTAACGGGTGATATAAGAGAATCTATAGATAAGAAAATTACAAAAGAAATTGCATCCATAGATCCGGTAATGTTTGGGAAAGAAAAGAAATACATACTTTTTGCATTGGAAAAAGCAAATTAGAGAATGTTATTTTCAACAAATTATCTTAAGAAAAATATCTATTTAATTTATTTGTTGCTGTTTGTGCTGGGGGCATTGCTATCATTTCCATTTTTGGGAAGCACCCATCTATTTGATTGGGACGAAATCAATTTTGCAGAGTGCGCCCGTGAGATGCTCGTTACGAATAATTACAAAACCGTTCAAATAAATTTTAAGCCTTTTTGGGAAAAACCTCCACTTTTTATTTGGCTGCAAGCTGCTAGCATGAAAGTGTTTGGGGTAAATGAGTTTGCTGCTCGATTCCCCAATGCGGTTTGTGGTGTAACTGTTCTTCTAATGCTTTTTTCTATTGGCAGAAAAATAGTTTCAACTACATTTGGATTAATTTGGGTATTGGTTTATGCTGGTTCGTTATTGCCTCAACTCTATTTCAAATCGGGCATTATAGACCCATGGTTCAATCTGTTTATTTTCTTGGGTATTTATCAGCTACTAGTTTTTACGGATACCTCTCAAACACCCTCTAATTATAGACTTACACTAAGCGGATTATTTATTGGATTAGCCATTATGACCAAAGGTCCCGTTGCTTTACTAATCTATTGCACCTGTCTATTGTGTTACTTAGTAGTCAACCGCTTTAAAACCAATATCAAATTCCAACATCTTGTTTTGTTTTTCGCTACTGCATTATCTATAGGTGGTTTATGGTTTTTGTTCTTACTTCTTTCCGGCAATAAACAAATCATTTATGACTTTTTTGAATACCAAATTCGTTTGCTTACCACGCAGGATGCAGGACATGGCGGGCCATTCTTTTTCCATTTCATTATTTTATTTATTGGATGCTTTCCAGCTTCCATATTTGCAATTTTTGGATTTAAGAATAGTGCGACCAATTCTCCTACTCAAAAACATGTTAAAATATGGATGATGATACTGTTTTGGGTTGTGTTGATTTTGTTTTCTATAGTAAAAACAAAGATTATTCACTATTCGTCTCTTTGTTATTTTCCGCTTACTTATTTAGCAAGCTATTTTATTTATCAGGTTATACACGAACAAAAAAAATGGAATAAGTGGATTTCCGGAATACTTGTTTTTATTGGTAGTTTGTTGACAATATCGTTTGCAGTACTTCCTTTAGTTGATAAATACAAACAAGAGATAATTAAATCTAAACTAATTAAGGACCCCTTTGCCGAAGCCAATCTGCAAGCAGATGTGCACTGGAGAGGGTTTGAATCGTTGATTGGGGCGCTAATTCTAGCTACCCTAATCACGTACGTGTTTTATGTGCGTAAAAATAAAATTCAAAAGGCGATATTGTTGTTATTTGCTGGCACCATGATTGCTTTTAACTTGGTGTTTTTGATAGTTTTGCCCAAAATTGAGCAGTATTCACAAAATGCCGCCATCGAATTCTTTAAATCCTTAAAGGATAAAGAATGCTATGCCATTAGCATGAGATACAAAAGCTATGCTCAATTATTTTATGCTCAAAAAAAACCAACCGATCATCCTATGAGTATTTATATGGATTGGCTGGTAGATGGAGAGATTGATAAGCCGTGCTATTTCTCAACGAAAATAACAAACGAAGAAAACGTAAGGAACAATTTTCCTCAATTGCAGGAAGTGGGTAGAAAAAATGGGTTTGTATTCTATGTCCGAAATCCCCCTAAATAGAAATTAATAGAACGTCTTGTTTCTATTTTAACTAATCAAAATCAACCCTTAAATCAATTTAAATTATTGATTTACAGTTAATTGCTATGGTAGCTCTTTATTCCAAATTTTAATGAATTAAACTAAATAATAAACGTATTTTATTAACTTTGCCAGGCTTAAATTAATTCTAGTCTACAAATACAATTTAAACGAACTTTTAAACAACTACATATGAAAATTTTAGTTTGTATAAGCAACGTTCCGGATACTACTACAAAGATTACGTTTGCTAACAATAACAAGGATTTTAACACAGCAGGTGTTCAGTTTATTATCAATCCATATGATGAGATTGGCTTGACAAGAGCCTTGGAATTGAAAGAAGCAATGGGTGGAACTGTTACCGTTATCAACGTAGGCGCTGCTACTACAGAGCCAAATATTCGTAAAGCGTTAGCTATTGGTGCTGATGATGCAATACGCGTAAATGCAGAGCCTACTGATGCTTATTTTGTGGCAACCCAAATTGCTGAGGTAGCTAAAAAAAATGGATACGATATTATTTTAACCGGTCGCGAATCTATTGATTACAATGGAGGACAAGTTGCCGGTATGATTGCCGAATTACTTGGTATGCCTTCTGTTTCTGTTGCAACAAAATTAGATGTTGCAGGTACAGAAGCTACTTTAGAAAGAGAAATTGATGGTGGAAAAGAAGTTGTTAAAATGTCTTTGCCTCTTGTTGCAAGTGCTCAAAAAGGAATGGCAGAGCCACGTATCCCAAACATGCGTGGAATTATGACTGCTCGCACCAAGCCGCTTACAGTTGTTGAGCCTGTTGGAGCAGATATGCTTACATCTTCTGCCGGATACGAACTTCCTCCTGCAAAATCTGCTTGTAAATACATAAAAGCAGATAACATAGATGAGTTGGTAAATCTATTACACACAGAAGCAAAAGTTATTTAATATAAATCAATCACTAACACAATAAAATCAACTATATGTCGGTATTAGTTTTTGCAGAAAATTGGGATGGTAAATTTAAAAAATCAACCTACGAAGCAGTATCGTATGCAAGCGAAATTGCTAAACAAACAGGCACTGATGTATGTGCTGTAGCAATTGGTAAAATTGCTGATGATGAATTAAAAACATTGGGAAAATACGGTGCAGCTAAAATTTTACGTTCAGGTGATGAATCGTTGGCAAAATTGAATCCTGCTGCTTATACCCAAATCATTGCAGAAGCGGCTCAGAAAGTGAGCGCATCTATCGTTATAATTTCACAAACATATACAGGCAAGTCAATTGCTGCACGAGTGGCGGTTCGTTTAAAAGGCGGATTTGTTGCGGGTGCTACTCAACTTCCAAGCAGTACAAGCCCTTTTACTGTTCGTAAAAAATGCTTCTCCGGAAAAGGATTAACTGATGTGGTTGTAAGCTCTGCGAATAAAGTAATTGGCCTAACACCGAATGCATTTCAAGTAATTGCTGCCGATGCAGCTGCTGCAATTGAAGACTTTGCAGTTGCTACCAATGCAGGAACTTACAGCTCGGTAGAAACCAAAAAAACAGCAGGAAAAATTGCACTCACCGAAGCCGAATTAGTTGTATCTGCAGGTCGTGGATTAAAAGGTCCTGAAAACTGGGGAATGGTAGAGCAATTGGCAGACCTATTAGGCGCTGCAACTGCATGTTCTAAGCCCGTTTCGGATATCGGCTGGAGACCACACCACGAACACGTTGGACAAACCGGAATAACTATTGGTCCTAATTTATACATTGCTATTGGTATTTCAGGTGCTATACAGCATTTAGCAGGCGTAAGCTCGTCAAAAGTAATTGTTGCGATTAACAGTGATGCAGAAGCTCCTTTCTTTAAAGCAGCTGATTACGGTATAGTTGGAGATGCTTTTGATGTTGTACCTAAATTAGTAGAGGCAGTAAAAAAGTTTAAAGCAAGTCATAATTAAATAACGCACATTTTATTTTGAAAAAAATTAAGTTAGATATTGTTGGTTTATCCTATAGCCAAACTCAAACCGGAGCGTATGCGTTGGTACTTGGCGAATCAAAAGGAAAACGCAGATTGCCTATTATTATTGGAGGTTTCGAAGCTCAAGCCATTGCTATTGAGTTAGAAAAAATGACTCCAAGTCGCCCACTTACACACGATTTGTTTAAGAGCTTTGCCGATACCTTTAATATTAAAGTGTCGGAAGTAATTATATATAATTTGGTAGAAGGAATATTTTTTGCCAAACTTATTTGTACTGACGGAGAAAAGGAAGTTGAGGTAGATGCAAGAACATCTGATGCCATTGCACTTGCGGTACGATTTCAATGTCCTATTTTTACCTACGAGTTTATACTATCTTCAGCAGGAATAATTTTAGAAGAAGGTGGAACTCCTTCTACACAAGCAGATCCGGCATTGGTAAGCGGAGAGGAGCAAGAAGTTTCCGTTGCGGTAAGCGAATCTGATTTTCAAACAAGAACAACAGAAGAATTAACCGACATGCTTCAATCTGCCATTGATGATGAAATGTACGAACGAGCTTCGAAAATACGCGATGAATTAAACAAGCGTAAAAAATCCTAATTCAATTTAACAGCCCATACTAATGGAAAGATTTATCGGAATTATTGGAGTATTACTAATACTCGGAATAGCCTTTTTGGCCTCTAACAACCGCAAAGCTATTAATTACCGATTGGTACTGAGTGGCATTGGCTTACAATTATTTATTGCGGTATTGGTTTTAAAAGTTCCTCCCGTAACTCGTTTCTTTCAGTTATTAGGAACCGGTATGCAAAAAATAGAAGGCTTTGCCAAACAAGGCGCCAACTTTGTGTACGGAGGTATTGCTACATCAAGTTATGATGGCACCGTACAAAACTATTCTATGCCGCATACATTTGTATTTGCATTTAATATTACCGCCACAATTATTTTAGTGTGCATATTGGTAGCAATTTTTTACCATGTAGGTATTATGCAGCGCATTGTTTCTGTTATTGCTAAGGCTATGAACTTTGTAATGCGCGTAAGCGGTGCCGAAGCATTGAGCAATGTTGCCAGTGCATTTGTAGGACAAGTAGAAGCACAAGTTATGATTCGCCCGTATTTACCAACGATGACCAAGAGCGAACTGCTTGCTTCTATGAGCGGTAGTTTGGCGTGTATTGCAGGCGGTATTTTAATTGTGTATGCAAACATGGGTGCCAAAGCAGAATATTTAATTGCAGCTAGTTTGATGGCTGCTCCGGGTGCATTGGTTATTTCTAAAATTGTTTTCCCCGAAACAGAAGAGTCGCAAACCATGGGCAATGTAAAGCTAGAGGTAAAAAGTAATTATAGTAATTTGATTGATGCGATAAGCCACGGTGCTGCAGATGGATTTAAAATTGCCATGAATGTGGTGGCTATGCTTATTGGTTTTATTGCATTAATCGCGATGATTAATTGGATATTAGGACATATTTATCCCGAATTGACACTTGATTTTATTTTCGGAAAATTATTTTATCCTATTGCTTGGTCAATGGGAATACCGCTGCAAGATGTGGGTAGTGCCGCTACCTTACTAGGACAAAAATTAACAGTGAATGAATTTGTTGCATTTCAAAATTTAACAACAAAAGCGGTACCTGTGCTTACCGAAAAAGGATTACTAATTATAAGTATTGCTATTTGCGGCTTTGCAAACTTTAGCAGCGTAGGTATGCAAATTGGCGGTATTGGCGCACTGGCTCCTGAACGCAGAACCGATTTAGCTAAACTAGGTATGAAAGCCTTGTTGTGTGGTACACTGGCATCTTATCTTTCTGCTACTATTGCCGGAATGTTGATTTAATAAAAAACAAGCGATGAAGAACGTATTTAATCTAAGCGATTCGAACGAATTAATAGCTCGTATAAACAAACTAACTGCAGCTTCTAAACCAACTTGGGGCAAAATGAATGTTAGTCAAATGCTTGCTCATTGCAATGTTACATACGAATTGGTTTACGATAACAAACATCCTAAGCCTACAGGATTTAAAAAATTTATTCTAAAGCTATTTGTTAAGAATATTGTTGTAAACGAAAAGCCTTATAAAAAGGGAAGTCCAACGGCACCGGAATTTCTTATTACATCTGCGAAAGAATTTGAAACCGAAAAAAAACGATTAGTAGAATACATCACTAAAACCCAACAATTGGGTGAAGCACATTTTGATGGGAAAGAATCTCATTCGTTTGGTGTACTTAATAAAGCGGAGTGGAACAATATGTTTTATAAACATTTAGACCATCACCTAACGCAGTTTGGGGCGTAGAAGTAGCGCCCATCACTAATCTTTTTCTAGATGAGTAAGCAGCTTGGGCTTGTTTTCCTTTTTTTACTTGTTTACTGTAGTGTAAATATTGCTCAGTCTAAACTCCTTGAAATACCTGAGTTTGGTAGTAATCCGGGAAATCTAAAATTATTCGTTCATACACCCAACAACTCAGATACTCTTAAAAGGCCCTTGGTTATTGTTTTGCATGGGTGCAGCCAAACGGCCAACGAAGTAGCCGAACTTACAGGATGGAATAAATTGAGTGACTTGCACAACTTCATTGTTTTGTATCCTCAACAAAAATTTATCAATAACTCCAACCATTGTTTCAATTGGTTTGAAGAGAAAGATATTACAAAGGGCCAAGGCGAATGCCAATCTATTTTTGAGATGATTGTATATGCTCAAAAAAAATATTCTATTGATAGTACGCGAATATTTATAACAGGTCTATCTGCCGGAGCTGCTATGAGTGTGGCAATGGCAGCCACACATCCAAACAAATTCAACAACGCTGCTGTTTTTGCTGGCACCGCCTATGGTGTAGCTCAAAATGTAGTAGAAGGATTTAAAGTAATGCGCGGTAAAAAAACAGTATCACAAACTGAATTAGTAAAACTGGTAACATCTCAAAACTCTTTATACAAAGGAGCTTACAGCAAACTAATAATTTACCATGGCACCGGTGATGGCATAGTAAATTATTCCAACGCAACACTACTACTCAAGCAATGGGCAGGAATACAGGGTTGCGATACCATTCCGGATAAAACCGAAAAGTCGTTTGCCGGTATTCCGGAAATAACCAGACTAGAATACCAAAATACAAAAGGAGAACAACTAGTTAGCTTTTACCAAATAACGAACTTAGGACATCGATTGCTTATACACCCCGGAAACAAAGAGGAAGAGGGTGGAAGAATGATGATGTTTGCAACCGATAAAGGATTTCACTCCACGTATCACGTGGCAAAAGAATTTGGGATTTTAAAAAAATAAATACCATGTTGGAAATTAGGCAAGAGACCTGTTGCTTTCTCCGGCTATAAGCACATCAGCAACTACATTCAGCTCGTCATCAAATTTTTCGGCAGCAGCAATGCCTGCTTCCTTTAATGCAAGAAGGTTTTCGGGGGTAGCGTTATCCATCTCGCTGTGCGCGGTTCCCAGCTCGGGTGTAAGTCGAATATAATTTTGGGCAGCACCATCTGCATCAAACAATTTACCTAATTGAAAATCGACTGTCTCGGACACACCACTCATCATCATATCTATAATTGGGCTTGCCCAGCCTATGGCACCCCAGTTTTTTGCCTTTTTGTAATCGTACGGTTTTTTAACTGTGCCGGTGCCAATAGACAACATAAACATATCGGCCGCAGTTACTTTGCCCGAAGGCTTTGCAGGGCTATCAAACAATTGGCGAGCTTCGGCATACGCTACCATGCCGGGATTGTTGGCAAAAATACCACCATCAATAAGCGGGTACGAAACACCCGACATGGAATGCACCAGTGCAGGCTCGAAGTACGTAGGTGCCGCAGCAGTAGCACGCGCCACTTCGTGCAAATAATAATCGTATCCTTCCTTTTGCACAGCATCGTGTTGTGTGAAAAAATGCGTAGTACGACTAAAAATATTGTAGGAGGTAATAATACAAGGTTTTAACAGCTGACTCAAGCGCTTGCTGCCAAAGTAAGTGTGCAGGCTTTCTTCCAGGTCTTTGGCAGAATACTTTTCGTCCGACAAACCGGAGACCGATTTTATTTTTTGAAATACATTGGTTTGAAAAATATTTCCTCCTTTTAGCAAATATAAATTAACCGCCTCTTGTGCAGTAAACTTGGGCATAGTAGCATCCTCCTCGTTGGGGCACAAATACGCACACGTTAAAATACCACCGGTACTTGTGCCTGCAATAAAATCGAAATAATGCGCTAGGCGTGCATTGCTATTATTTGTTTTTTGTTGCAATTTTTTCTCTAAGCTTACCAAAATTTGCCCGGGCAATATACCCCGAATGCCGCCACCATCTAGGCTTAAAATACGTGTTAATTTTTTTTGTTGTTGCATACGTTTAATATACTAGATGAAAAATAAAAACGCAAAAAATATTTTTGGGGAATAGAAATTGGGGTATATTTAGAAAATAACAGAATATCATTACCCTGCAAATCCACCCCAATTGGGGTGGATTTGCAGGGTAATGTCTGGGGTATAAACGAGTTATGCCTTATTTTTAAAAGAATTAAAAACTAACAATTAAATATAAATTAAATGGCTTTACCAGATAGTTACACAGTAAAGTATGGCTCATTTGCAGCATACTTTGACGCCATTCAAGGCGCAGAACCTCCTGAAAGATTTTCAGTAAAATTTTTGGAGAATCTTGAGTTCAAAAGTACGAATGACAGAGCTCTAGTTGGGATACTTAGAGAGCTTGGCTTTCTAGACAGTAACAATGTTCCTACAAAAAGATATTACGAATATTTAGACAAAGCTGCCGCACCAAGGGTATTAGCTGAAGGCATTCGAGAAATGTTTTCAGATTTGTTTGCAATAAAAAAAGATGCGAACAAAATGACTTCTGATGAAGCATATAATAAACTAAGAACTTTATATGCTGGCTCAAAGAAGGACAACCTAGTAAAATTAATTGCTAAAAGTTTTTCGGGCCTATGTGAATTAGCAGATTTTGAATCTAGCAAACCTGAAGTGAGAAAGAAAGTTGAAAAGGAGAAGGAAGAGGAACAGGAACAACAAAACTCCGAATTGAAAGACAAGGCAGAGGAACAAAGTTCTGGCATTCATAAAAAAATAAAATTACAAGGATTACAGTACCATATTAATATTGTACTACCCGAGACGAGAGATCAAGCAATTTATGATGCAATTTTCAAAAGTCTTAGAGATCATCTTGGATAATGGACGACTTATATAATTTTATTTTTAGAGGTGTACTGACTGAAGAAAGCCTCGACAAAGTTGGTAGACGAAAACTATCCAATTTTGGAAAGGAAGAAGAGTATGCCTTAATGAAGGCACTCTCATTCGAAATGCTTGACAAAGATAATATTCAAGAAGCCAGAAAAATGTCTGTTGTATATATTGCTCTTCACGCATTTGAGAATTCAGTTCGAAATTTAGTAAAGGCAGCACTAGCGGAAAAGTATCAAGAAAAGTGGTGGGAGAAAGTACCCGATAGAATACAGAAAAAAGTTAAAACTAGGCAAGAAGATGATCTCAAGTTTAGATGGCATGGTAGTAGAGGCGGAGAACAAATTATGTATTGTGATTTTGGAGACCTCTCATCAATTATTGTCACAAATTGGGAATTGTTTGAAGACCTATTGACGGATATGGAATGGTCGAAATCGGTACTTGGGACACTAGAACGATCGAGAAATATAATAATGCATGGTGGCATTGTTTCAAGAGCCGACATTGAACGGATTGGAATGAACATCAGAGACTGGATAAGGCAGACCGGATAAAAACAAGGCATAACAGCAGGCTTGTGCAATAGCGGGTTTTGTGCAAGTAAGGCTTGCAATGATTAATGTGGGGCTGACGCCCCGCATCTTTTTTCTGCAAGCCTTGTGAACAGTGGTGCATTTATTTAACTTTATCACTCGGGACAAGTAGTCGCTTTGAATCCGCTACTGCACAAGCCCGCAAAACGTTAAGGGCAATGCTTAGAAAAAAATGACAGACACTTCCATTTGTAAGCTCCCCTGTTTTATGAGCCAATCAAAAATAGAAAATTAGCTTAAATATGTTGTAAAAATTCCATCGGAGTTTTATTATTAAGAGATTGGTGTGGTCTTTTAAAATTGTAATCATACATCC